>CAJWCA010000165.1 GCA_913020395.1 uncultured Cellvibrionales bacterium
AATGTCGCCTCCAGGCCGCCACGATCCATGCTACTTGCTACCTGATCCTTACCAAAAAGCAATCAGCTCCCACCCGCATGAATTCCCCGAATCAACCCCGGAATCTCATCCGGACTCATCACCGTATGATGCGGATCAATCCCCAACTCCGCATCCAGTGGTTGCTGATGCTGAATCCAAACCGACGTAATCCCACTATTATGCGCCCCCACAATATCCGCCGCCAAACTATCCCCAATATGAATCGCCTCATGCGCCTCACATCCTGCCAGCGCCAAAGCCTTCTCAAAAATAGAGCGCGCCGGCTTCTGCTCCGGTTCCTGTCCACCAATAATAATATGATCAACATGCGCCGAAAGATTCACCGCCTCCACCTTAGGCACCTGAGAATATTCCGGCCCATTGGTAATCACCACCAGCGTAAACAGCTTCCGCGCCTCCGCCAAAAACTCCGCAATGCCCGGGTAAAAAGCAAAAGCCCGAATCCTGTCATCATCAAACTTATTCTGCAAAACCTGAGCATCTGACACATTCACATTATCGACATGTCTCTCTGCCAGCAGATCCATAATCAGCCGCACCCGAAATGCATTTTCACCTTCCTGTTTACAGATCGGCAAATAGCGTGCCCGCTGAGCTTCATTCCACTCCCGATAGATACCCGCAACATAAGCATCCGCAAAACCCGAAGCATCCACGTGTTCACCGTATTGCGCCCGAACATAACTCACCATTTGTTCAATGGCTTGTTGATTGGCACCCAGGGTATCGCAAAGGGTTTCGTCCATGTCGAGGAACAGAGCTTTTAACATAGTGGTGTCCGTGGCTGAAATAAGAGGGGGGCTATCATACCTCAAAATCAGCCCGCAGGCTGCGCCTCTTTAATGAACAGCGCAGACTTCCACATGGGCATCGTTGTAACAGGCACCGTCGGCAAGATCGGTGCGATCGGACGGAATCAGTGCATTACACGTTTGTCCGGTAGGGCTGGTTTTTAACCAGGCGCCCTTTGCACAATAAATCACCCCCTCGCGCACATCTTCAGTGATTTTTAATGTCAGGTGAACCTCGCCAAGATCATTAAAAATCTTCACAATTTGTTTATTGTTGAGCTGTCTGTTTTTTGCGTCTTGCGGGTGCATCTCAAGCACCTGCATATCGGTATTTTCCCGGTGGCCGCCAAAGGTAGCATTGGTTCTCTTGTTGGAAGAGGGCGTTACCAGGCACAGTGGGAAAGTTTTGTTTAGCGCACGGTAAACCGGCAGCGGCTGCTGGTACAGTTTAGCGAGTGCTTCAGAACGCAGTTCAATTTTTCCGCTTTTGGTCTCGGGAAATACGTTGTAATACAGAATGAAATCCTCTCCGTCCTTTTTCATTTCCAGCGATTCATGCACCGAAAGTGTTTCCAGGGTTTTGCCCTGTAAACGCGGATCGGTAAAATCGATGGCGTCTTGCATTAGCTCTTTGTCTGTCGCTAAAAACTCAGGTTCTGAAAAAGAGAAACGCTGCGCCAGCCGGCGGAAAATTTCGGTATTGGGTAGCGCTTCACCAACACGATCAATCACCGGCTCTGCTTTTTGCAAATAGTTTTGCCCGTAGGCGCCAAACAAGTCATCGTGTTCAAAGTGGGTGCAGGCGGGCAACAGGATGTCGGCGTAGGCCATGCTATCGTTCATCTCAACGTCGCAGCCCACGGTGAAAACGTCCTCACTCTCAAGGGCCCGGCGCATCTTGTTTTGATTGGGGTGCATCGCCAAAGGGTTGTGGTTGTAGATAAACAAACCTTTAATATCTTGCTGGTCTGAGCCTTCCAGAATAATGTCGGGCACGTCGAGAATATTGATCACCCGAGTAGGTGTTTCAAGCAGGTGGGTGGCCTGCAGCTTATCGCCCGTTTTGGGAAAGGTGGCGCCAGACTGCCCCACAATACCACCCCCGCGCACACCAAACTTTCCGGCCAGGGCGGGCAGGGCCAACGCCGCACGAATGCCCGCGCCACCGTTCCGGTTTCGCTCTGGGCCAATGCCCACGTTGAGTGCCGCCGGGCTGAGTGTTTGATAGAACCTGGCCATCTCACGAATCGCCTGCGCATCAACTTTACAAATCTCTGCCGCCTGTTCCGGTGAGTAGGCTCTCGCCTCGTTCATGTAATCTTCGAAACCCAGCACATTTTTTTGCACAAAGTCGTGGTCAATGCCCCCGTTGCGCTCTAACTCAGCGGCGAGCGCCAGGGCCAGCACCACGTCAGTGCCCGGTAAAATGGCCAGGTGCAAATCGGCCTGTTTTGCCAGGTGCGTTCGCTTGGGGTCAATCACGATCAACTTGCCGCCTTGTTCGCGAATGTGTTTGATCACCCGGTGAAAATGCAGATTGGAGACGGAGGTATTGTTGCCCCAAACGACCATCAACTTGGCCGCCAGTGCCTGTTCAGGCTCCATGCCGGGCACTTTGCCGTAAAGGCTGCCATAGGCCGCCCCCCAGGTGCCAGCACACAGTGGCCCCCGGTCCAGGCGAGAGGCGCCCAACTTGTTAAAAAAGCGCATATCCATGGAGCCACCGGCCAGCATGCCGTGAGGGCCGGAATAATTGAAGGGCACTATGGCTTCGGCGCCGTGACGGTTAATTATTCCGGAAAACTGCTGATGAATTGTGTTCAGCGCCTCGTCCCAGCTGATGGGAACAAACTTGGCTTCCCCTTTATTGCCCACACGTTTCATTGGCGTTTTTAGGCGGTTGGCGCCGTGCACAAAATCAGGATAGAACTTGGCCACTTTTGAGCAAATTGCACCGCCAGTGTAAGGGTTGGCCATGGAGCCTTTGACCCCAATGACCTGATTGTTGTCGACACTGACAGACAGGCTGCAAGTATCACCGCAGTCTAATGGGCAAACGCTGGGAAGGGTTGTGGTGGCAACTCTGTTGGAAGTGCGTGGCATGTGTAGGGGTCCTTTCTCGTGGGCCAATCATTGCATTGGGGCCAAATTTATCGTTAATATGGCACCTTTAACAGGTCCATTTATGATATTTTGATAAGGCCATTATGAAAACGGCAGGCGGCATAAAAATTGACTGGATCAGTCTGGACCCTCAAGGCTGCACACCTTTGTTTCAGCAGCTGGGCGATGCGCTGAGGCAAGCCATTTTATCGGGGCAGTTGCCCTCCGGCACTCGGCTGCCTTCATCCCGTTCGCTGGCACAATCTAACGGTGTTTCCAGGAACACGGTGTCTTCCGTTTATGAACAGTTAGTGGCAGAAGGATACCTGGAAAGCCAAACAGGCTCGGGCACGAGGGTAGTCAACGAGCTGCCAGACAAGCAATTACATTTCAAACCGCTGCAACACCCTCAAGAGCCGCGTGTCGAGCGGCAGACAGCGCCTGCAGCCCCGCCTAAGACCTCAAAACTGTTGTCGCCGAGTTTACCGGCGGCTGATGCCTTTCCCCATGAACTCTGGCGCAAGCTGGGCAATGAAGTGTATCGGCGCGAAGACCCGGTGGCGTGGATGGACTATGGCGACCCGGCAGGTTACTGGCCGCTCAGGCAGGCTATTTCAGACTACCTGACATCGAGCCGCGGCCTGCAGTGTTCGCCGTCTCGAGTATTGATTGTGAGCGGGGCTCAGCAAGCACTGGACCTGGTCTCGCGTTTGTTGTTGTCAGAAAAGGATACCGTCTGGTTAGAGGACCCTTGTTACACCGGCGCGCGCTCCGTATTTGAACGAAGCGGCGCAAAACTTTTGGGAGTGCCGGTGGATGAGAGTGGCATGAATGTGGAGTGGGCCAAGGCGCAGGCACCCGGCGCGCGCCTGGCTTTTGTCACACCCTCCCACCAATATCCACTTGGTGCGGTTTTGTCACTCAAACGACGGCTGCAATTGCTCGATTGGGCCCAGTCCAATAAGGCCTGGATTGTGGAAGATGACTATGGCGGCGAATACCGTTACGCCGGTCGACCGCTAATGGCTTTGCAGGGGCTGGATACGGAACAGCGAGTGATTTATACCGGCACTTTCAGCAAGGTGCTCTATCCCGCATTGCGTTTGGGTTATGTCGTGTTGCCAGAAAGCCTGGTGCAGTCTTTTTGTGAGGCGAAGGCACTGATGGATGGTTTTGCGCCGGTCTATGCACAAATGCAGTTGTGTGAATTTATTCAACGTGGGCACTTTAATGCGCACATCCGCAAAATGCGTCTCTTGTATGCGCAGAGGCAGCAAACCTTGTTAACGGCGTTGTCACCGTTATCTGGGCTGCTCAGTGCCGAGGGCTGTGAATCGGGCATGCACTTGGTTGCCCGCCTGCCTGCCGAGCGGCGCGATGTGGAGATTTCAACGAAGTTAACAAGCCTGGGGCTTCGGGTGCCGGCGCTGTCTCGGCATTATTTAAGTGCGAACAAACAGCAGGGTTTATTATTAGGTTTTGCAGGCACCAGTCAGGAGGATATTGTGGGTGCCTGCAAATTATTGAGCCGGGGGCTCGGTGGTGGTGTTTCTTAACTCAGTTGGCCTCGATTGCTTCAGCGTTGCCAGACTGGGATAAAAACTCTTTCCGTCGTATAAACAGAATAAGATAAATCGCCAGGTACAGGCCGATCACCAGTAGACCCACCCATTCGATTTTGAGCGGCGTGAATTGATACAACAAAATTAACGCCGACATCACCAACCAATTGCCAAGCACATATTTTTTACGCCCGACCTGGTGCGCGGTGAAGTTCAAGTTGACCGTGTAAAGCCGCATGAGGGAGTCCACAGAGTTCATCACAAATACGGTTCCCACAAACACCATTAAACCCTTCACCAGCCCACTGATGACAATTTCGTTTTCATAGTAATAGTAGAGCACGGAAAACCAGACGGCGATGGGAATGGAAGGAATAACCAACAGCGCAATCAACAGGTGCCAGGTCAACATAGAGCCCACAAAACGCGAGACAAATTGACCAATCATGATGCTCCAGGAGAACCACCAGAACAGATAAAAAGCGTGGGAGTCTGAAATGGGGGTGACAAAATGATGAATCTCGGTGAAGTATTCACCGATTTGTGCCGAGGTTGTGACAAAACCCAGCAGCCCCATGTCGGTGATGACCCACATGCCGCCAATCAAAGCAAAAAACAGCCAGGTAGATGACACACTGAGCACTTTCACGTATTTCACATCGGTGCTGGACAGGGTGGCAAACAGCACCACCACGGCAACCAGGCCATATTGCAGAACCGGGGTAATGCCATCGATGTAGGTGGGCAGGTAACTGAGGAATAAAAAGCCCGTAAACGCACAGGTGGAAATAATAATGATGTTGTTCAAAAATTTGATGGCGGGAATTTCAAACAGCTTAACCCTGGGTTCAACGATGCAAAAATAAAAGGTGGTTAAAAAATAAAACGCCCAAACCAGAAAACCCCAGAAACCAAACTCCATTGCCAGCGGATTGGCAAAGTCGTAGGCGGGGTCTTCGGTATAAAGGGGGAACTCTGTCAGTGGAAACATGATCAGGCCCACGTCCAGGCCCGAGGTAAACAGAATCGCGATAAAGGTAAAAAGCGAAGTGGGCATGCTGCCCTCGCAGCGAACATTTCGCCAGCGAATTGCGATGAACACAGATGTGAGCAAAGTAACAATAATAGCTGTCGACAATATTAGCTGCATATTTTTATCCTGTTATTAGCCGGGTCTGACGGGCGAATTCTGACGTTGACGATCTTCCCACTCCGGGTCAATCCAGGGAGTGACGTCGGCGGGGGGCAGTGGATCGCGTCCCAGAATAATGTCGGCCGCTTTTTCGGCAATCATGATTGTGGGGGCATTGAGATTGCCATTGGTGACACTGGGCATTATCGACGAATCAACAATTCGCAAACCCTGCAGGCCTCGCACTCGACAGTCTGAATCAACTACTGCCATTGGATCATCCTCAGCACCCATCTTGCAAGTGCAGGAGGGGTGATAGGCGCTTTCAACGTTTTCCTTAACCCATTGATCAATCGCCTCGTCGGACTGAATGTCGATGCCGGGCTGAATCTCATCGCCGCGGAACGGGTCCATGGCGGGCTGAGCAATAATTTCACGGGTCAGGCGAATGCAGCTCCGCCAGTCTTCCCGATCCTCTTCCGCCTGCAAGTAGTTGAAACGAATGCTCGGTTTTTCGCTCGGGTCACTGCTGGTAATTTTAACGGTGCCGCGGCTTTTGGGTTTGTTGGGCCCCACATGAACCTGGAAGCCGTGTCCGTCGATGGCCGCGCCGCCGTCGTAACGCATGGCGGCGGGTAAAAAGTGGTATTGAATGTCAGGCCACTTCAGTCCGGCTTTTGAACGAATAAAGGCGCAGGATTCAAAGTGGTTACTGCTTCCCAGGCCGTCTTTACATAACATCCAGCGTGTGCCGATGAGGCCTTTGCTGATTAAGTCCAGTTTGCCGTTTAAAGTAATGGGCTGTTTGCAGTGAAACTGGAAATACACTTCCAGGTGGTCCTGCAAGTTTTCACCCACACCCGGCAATTCGTGGAACAAAGGCACGCCCGCATCTTTTAATACTGCGGTGGGGCCAACGCCGGAGTGTTGCAGCAGGGTGGGTGAGCCGATTGAGCCGGCACACAATAAAACTTCCTTATTGGCCCTGGCTGTGCTCACTTGCTGGCCTCGCTGGAACTCAATGCCAACGGCTTTTTTACCTTCAAAAATGACTTTGCGGCTCATCGCTTTAGTGATGACTCTCAGGTTGGAGCGTTTCATGGCCCCGCGCAGATAGGCCATTGACGTAGAGCAGCGCTCGCCGTTTTTGACCGTCATGTGCATGGGGCCAAAACCCTCTTGCTGCTCTGCGTTGTAGTCGTCGGTGGTGGGGTAGCCGGCGTCTTTTCCCGCGTCGATAAACGCCTGATACAGCGGGTTGAGTGTCATGTTGTTGCCGTTGTTCACCACCACTGGCCCGTCGCCGCCACGGTATTCACTTTCACCGTCCATCCAGCTTTCGCTGCGGCGGAAATAGGGCAGGCAGTGACGGAAATCCCAGTTCTTGGCCCCGAGTGTTTCCCACTCGTCAAAGTCACAGGCGTGTCCACGCACATACACCATGCCGTTGATTGAAGAGGAACCGCCGAGCACCTTTCCTCTCGGGCAATGCAGGCTTCGGTTGTCGAGAAAGGGCTCGGGCTCGGAGTCAAAATACCAATTGAACTTTTTGTTGTTCATTGGATAGGAAAGGGCAGTGGGCATGCGGATAAACAGGTTGTTGTCGCTGCCGCCCGCTTCCAGTAACAAGACCCGGTGTTGACCGTCTGCTGTCAATCGATCGGCCAGAACACAACCGGCCGAACCCGCTCCTACAATGATGTAATCGTAATTATTATCTGTCATCGCTCTGCTTTGTCTCTGCTGCATTGAGTTAAAATGTTCATCGTTCGGGCCTGCCTGTGAGGCCCGAGCCGGGTAGTGTTAGTAGGGGCAATCAACATCACCCAGTTCAACATACACACTCTTCAGCTGCGTGTAATGCTCGATGGCGGTAGGGCCATTCTCTCGGCCCAGGCCGGATTGTTTGTAACCGCCGATAGGCAGTTCAATGGGTGTGATGTTGTAGTTGTTGATCCAGCAGGTGCCGGCTTCCAGCTCTGCAATCACACGATGGCCCCTGGCCAGGTTTTGGGTGAAGACACCGGCGGCCAAACCGTATTCGGTATCGTTGGCCCGCTGAATCACTTCCTCTTCGCCGTTGAAGGTTAAGATAGACATCACCGGCCCAAAAATCTCATCCTGCACAATTTCCATGTCGTCTTTGCAGTCGGTGAAAACCGTGGGTTCCACAAAACAGCCTTTTGCCAGTGCCGGATCGCTTGAACGTTTGCCGCCACACAGTAGTTTGGCGCCGCCGGCTTTGCCTTTTTCAACATAGTCCAAAACCGAGTTCATGTGATCTTCAGAGATCAATGAGCCCACTTGTGTTTTAGGGTCGGTAGGGTCGCCGATAATCATCTGGCTGGTGCGAGCCAACAGGCGCTCGACAAATTCATCGTGAATGCTTTCTTCTACAAATACCCGGGTACCATTGGTGCAGATTTCGCCCTGGGTATAGAAGTTGGCCATCATGGCCGCAGACACGGCGTTGTCCAGATCGGCATCGGCAAAAATGATCAGGGGCGACTTTCCGCCCAATTCCATGGTCACGTGTTTGAGTGTGGATGCGGCGTCGGCCATGACTTTTTTGCCGGTGCCGGTGGAGCCTGTGAGGGAGATTTTGTCGATGCCTGGGTGCAGGCTCATTCCGCGGCCAATCGCTGAGTTACCAAAAATGACATTAAATACACCGTCGGGCACACCCGCCTCGGTGAAAATTTCGGCCAGTTTCAGGGCGCTCAGAGGGGTCATGCTCGCGGGTTTGTAAATCATGGCGTTGCCACAGGCCAGTGACATGGCGGCTTTCCAGCAGGCGATTTGAATGGGGTAGTTCCAGGCGCCAATGCCCGCGCACACACCCAGTGGTTCGCGACGAGTATAACCAAAGGCGTTATCAAGCTGTACGTGGTGGCCTGTGATACCCGCGGCTATGCCGGCAAAATACTCAATACAGTCGGCACCGGAGGCGACGTCAACACAATCGGCTTCCTGAATGGGTTTGCCTGTGTCCATCACTTCCAGCTCGGCCAGCTCCTGGTTGCGCTCTCTCAGCAGAGCCACGGCTTTAAGCAAAATTCGACCCCGTTCGGTGCCAGTCATGCGGGACCATACCTTAAAACCTGCCCGGGCAGACTCCACAGCCCGATCCAGGTCATCCAGGCTGGCAACCTGTAATTGGCAAATCGTTTCGCCGGTGGCGGGGTTAATGGTGGTGAAGGTCTCACCAGAGGTCGCTTCTACGTAGCGTCCGCCAATATAAAGGGTCTGTTCAGGTAGTTTCATTGTAGGGCTCTCTAATCTAAGGCTTTCAAATAATATCAGTGCTGGCCTCGGTACAGCCCCGTGTTTAGCGGGCGCTGCAGGGAGTCGGCATCCTTGTCTGGGTCGTTAAGACAGGTGTTGTAAAAAGGTCTCGCTGTACCAATCCAGAAACTTTACCACACCAAACTCAAAGGTTTCAGAATAAGGTCCGGGTTGATAGGCCACCGAGTTCACACCTCTCTGGTTATTTTCTGCCAGGGTGCGGTCCTGCTGGTTGGTGGCGTCCCATACTTTACGCAGGTTTTCCGGGTCGTAGTCCACGCCTTCAACCGCATCTTTGTGCACCAGCCACTTGGTGGTTACCTGCGTCTTCTGTGGTCCGAGTGGCAATACCTGAAAGGCAATGAGGTGGTCGCCCATGGCGTGGTTCCAGGAGTTGGGCAGGTGCAAAATACGCAGCGAGCCCAAATCGGGGTTCTTAATGCGCCCCATGAGTTTGTTACAGGCGGGGGAGCCGTCCATGGTCATGGATACAGTGCCCTCTGCCATCGGCATGCGGACCATGCGATTGCGATCGCCGTGGGAGCAATGTGCGTGAGGAATGTTCTCCGCGTCCCACTCAACAACTTTGCGGGCCACGTGGGCCTTAAATTCGTCGCTGACGCGTGGGTCGTTGGTATCGTCCCACTCCAGCAGGGTATTGAGCAGCTCCGGGTGTGAGCCTGTGCAGTGGTAACACTCCCGGTTGTTTTCAAGCACCAGCTTCCAGTTGGCATCCTCCACGATGGTGCTTTCTACGGCAACTTTGGCGTTATCCAGGTCGTAGGGCTCAAGGTAGTGTTCCAACTCCTTCAAAAACCCGTCGATTTCGGGTGGGTTCTCAGCCAGGGAGATAAAAATGTAGCCGCCCGCTGTTTTGCAGTGCACTTTGTGTAGCGGATAGTCGTCTTTCTTGAAACTTTCGCCCATCTCATTGCCG
>CAJWCA010000166.1 GCA_913020395.1 uncultured Cellvibrionales bacterium
CAAAAAATAAGAATGTTAATAATTATAGTTAACTACAAAATATTAATAAATAATTATAAATTTACAACCCATTAAAGTTAATAACCATAATTAAAAATAGAACATAAAAAACAATAAAATTACTTGACTTTAATTTTTATTATTAGCTTAGTTTTTAAAAGTAAATAATAAGCATTACTTATTATTTTTGATTAGTTATTTATTAACAACTTAAAAACAAAAATTATAAATAACTTAATAAAAATAATTAGAGTAAGAACAATAATTATTAACACACTGTTAAAATAAAAAAAATGAAAATAGGTTTAGCGTGCGATCATGCAGGATTTGAATATAAAGAAAAATTAAAACAAGGAAAAATATAAATAACGCTTTAATCTCTTGGCGGCGGGGGTGGTGCTAACACTTCACTACTCAGCTGTGAACGCCAGCGCTCGCTACCCGTCTCTTGGTCCAGCGCAATAACTTCACCTTTATAGGTGCCAACCAATACCAGGCCAAATCCAGCACCGGTACCCGCACTGATTGACTCTTCCAGATCAGTACTCCATTGCTGGGCGCCTGTCATTCGGCTAAAGGCAGACACCTGCCCTTCAATGCCAGCGGCATACACACTGTCGGCAACAACGGCGGGAACGAGGCGAGTATAACGCGCGTCCTGCCCTGCCCCCACGCCTTTGCGCCAAAGGGTTTTAAGGCGCGCACTTTCATCAAAATCCACCAGCTCTGCCGGCTCAAGTTCGATTTCGTCGGTGCTACTACATGCGCCCAATAACATGGACAAACATAGAATAAGCAGAGTTCTATTCATCAGGCATCCTCTCCCTGGTTGCTCGTTTCAGCTGCAGGTGCATCAACAGGCTCTGCAACGTTAAGCGGTGCGCTTTTTAAATCGTTCAATTTCATTTGCAGCAGTGTTGACCTGCCACGCTCAGCATCCAGGAGACTGGTTAGTGCCAGCTGGTAGGAGGCACGAGCCGCCTGTTGATCACCCTGGGCCAGCAGAATATCACCCTTAAGCTCCGCATAAACCGATGCAAATGCTCCGGGCTCTACGGCGCCTAACTCTGACAAAGCTTCATCATAGCTGGCTTGCGCGTAACGAACCTTGGCCAGTCGCAGATGTGTTAAAGCAGCCACACTTGCTTCTGGGTTTTGATCGAGCACCCACTGGAGCTCTTCAGCAGCCCCGTCCAGTGAATTTTCTTCCACTGCACGTTTAGCCAGTAAGAGTGCTGCCTGTTGTGCGTAGAAACTGCCACTAAAATCGGATTTCAGCACACCCGCTAAATGACTTTCCGTGGCTAAGCTCTCATCACTGACCGTTTCACCTGCATTGACATCGCTGGCTTCTATCATTTGTTGATAGACGGCGGAGGCTGCCTCAGCTTGAGTCTGTTGGCTGGTTTGCCAATATTGCCACCCGAAATAACCCGCCAGAGCAATCGCAATTGAGGCGACCGTTGAACTGCCATTTTCCTTCCACCAGCGCTTGAGCGCTTCTAATTGTTCTTCATCTGTTAAATGTGCTGACACAAAATACTCCTAATAGATCTTTACTAATTATGTAATGCTTCGTTTTTCTGTTTATTCACTGATTGCCGCTTGCAACAGGTCGATCATTGCAGGCAAAGGCAGGGTCTGTTGATCTTTTTCTTCACGCAGATATTTCAGGGTCAGCTCGCCCGCTTTCGCACCGGCCTCATTGAGCACCAGCGCTAAAGTAGCCCCACTATCAACGGCCTTTTTCATTTGCCGCTTAAATTTCCCGCCCCCGCAGTGCATTTGCAAACGGAGCCAGGGAATATGTTTGCGGATATGTTCCGCTTGAATCAAGGCTTGAGTGGTCACATCACCATCACTAATAAAATAGGCGTCTACTACCTGAGTCACTGAATCAGGTATGACATCCAGCTCCTGCAAAAGTAAAACCAAGCGCTCAATACCCATGGCAAAACCCACAGCAGGTGTCGGCCGTCCTCCTAGCTGCTCAACCAGACCGTCATATCGTCCACCCGCACAAACGGTTCCTTGGGCGCCCAGACGATCGGTCACCCATTCAAAAACCGTCTTACCATAATAATCCAGCCCTCGTACCAGACGGGGGTTAATGTCATATTTTATCCCCGCTGTATCCAGAATCGATTTCAATTGCTCAAAGTGAAGCAAAGATTCTTCGTCAACATAATCCAAGAGCGTGGGTGCGCCATCCAGCAAGGCCTGAGTACTGGCACTTTTACTGTCGAGAATGCGTAAGGGGTTGCTATCGAGACGGCGCTGGCTATCTTCATCCAGCTGGTCTTTGCGTTCGTTCAAATAGGCGACTAAATCAGTTTTAAAGCGAGCGCGATCTTCAGATCTGCCCAGTGTATTTAACTGCAGCGTTACCGCATTCCCAATACCCAATTGCTCCCACAGACGGGCACTGAGGATGAGCAGCTCTGCATCGACATCCGGGCCATCCATGCCAAAGGTCTCAACACCTACCTGATGAAATTGACGCAGGCGACCTTTTTGTGGTTTTTCATAGCGGAACATAGGCCCCATATACCACAGGCGCTGTACCTGATTGTAGAGCATACCGTGTTGCTCACAGGCGCGAACACAACTGGCGGTGCCCTCTGGCCGCAGTGTCAAACTGACATCATTGCGGTCATCAAAGGTGTACATCTCCTTTTCAACAATATCGGTCACTTCACCAATGGAACGCTTGAACAGGTCTGTTTGCTCAAGCACAGGAAAACGTATTTCGCGATAGGCGTAACGTTGCACGACATCTGCAATGGTGGCTTCAAGATATTGCCAGGCGGCAGAGTCTTCGGGCAGTAAGTCATTCATGCCTCGGATTGCCTGGATTTTTTCCATTTTAGTTTTTGCTGGGCGGTTCAAGTCAATTTTCTCCGGGCAGATCAGGCTTTAGCAATAAGGTCTTTTTCAGCATCTGCTTTGGCAAGCGCCTTTTCCCTAATGAGTTTCTCAAGATCATCTACCAGAGTCTCCTTACGGATTTTTTGACTGGGTTGACCATCCACATATAACAAGTTGTTAGGCGTGCCTCCGGCCAAACCCAGATCCGCTTCTTTGGCCTCTCCCGGACCGTTAACCACACAGCCTATAACCGCAACATCGAGAGGCACAACAATGTCTTCGAGGCGGCTTTCCAACTGGTTCATTGTGCTAATAACATCAAAATTCTGTCTCGAGCAACTGGGGCAGGCAATGAAGTTGATTCCCCGACTGCGGAGTTTCAAACTGCGCAACATATCCCACGCGACTTTAACCTCCTCAACGGGGTCGGCGGCGAGAGACACACGCACGGTATCGCCAATGCCATCCATCAATAGCATCCCCAGACCCACGGCCGACTTAACGGTCCCCGACCTTAAGCCTCCAGCCTCGGTAATACCCAGATGAAGTGGCTGCTCAATTTGAGTGGCCAATTTTCGATACGCTTCAACGGCCATAAATACGTCCGAGGCCTTAACACTGACTTTAAAATTCTGGAAATTCAGTTCATCCAATATTGCCACGTGGCGTAAGGCTGATTCGACCAGCGCATCGGGTGTTGGTTCACCATATTTTTTCTGGAGGTCTTTTTCCAATGAACCTGCGTTCACGCCAATTCGTATGGGAATATCAAGGTCTCGCGCTTTTTCAACAACGGCCAGTATACGTTTCTCTCGGCCAATATTACCGGGGTTAATTCGCAGGCAGTCAACTCCCAAATCAGCCACACGCAAGGCAATGCGATAGTCGAAATGTATATCGGCCACTAGGGGTACCGCCACTTCTTTGCGAATTGCCCCAAACGCTTCTGCAGCGTCCATGGTTGGCACAGAAACCCTAACAATATCGGCACCAGCCGCTTCCATTTGCCTGATTTGTGCAACCGTGGCAACAACATCAGTGGTTTCAGTATTGGTCATGCTCTGTACTGATATAGGCGCATCACCGCCCACAGCAACATTGCCCACCATTATCTGGCGGGATTTTCGACGAACAATTGGCGATTCAAAATGCATACTAACTAAACTCAATCTCTATAGGCCGACACTAAATCGTTTGGCCTTACGGTTGTTGCTGGGCGTTGTATCGACAGGCGTGTCATTCAATAACAGAGTCACCGCGCCGGCATCACCCAACATAATATTAAAAGGGGCTTGTCCTTCCAAGCGCAGAACATCGCCATCTTGCTGAATGTCAGCAAATAGCACCTTGCCACCTGCGTCTTTAATTTCGACCCAACACTCAGCGGTAAATTCAAAAAATAACTGATCCAAAGAAGGTGCAAGTGCTCCTGCAGCACCTTCCTCCGCCACTGAATTCACTTCTGAATCCAGTAAAGCATTATTCAGCCCTGCCTCTAGATCAGGCTGCGCTGAAACGGGCTCTTCAATTTCCGTTTCAGTCAAAGACGCTGACGAAGTCGGAGTGGCCGCCGCGGCCAAAACTGCGGCAGCGGTTTTTTGCTCTTCAATCAATCCAGTCCCTACCGAATTGCCGCTATTATCGGCTCGTACCACAACAGGCACCTTTGTGCCGTCAAAAACTCCACTCACCCAAAAAACGAGGGACAAAACAATAACGATACCCATCGCGGCCACAACGATTACCTGCGCCCTTCGGTTGACAAGCATCTTTGACTTAGACAACTCAGGCTTTGTGACTTGTATCGTGGTATCACGTAGGGCCTGCAGGTATTCCTGATAGTGCTGGAGTTGAACGTCAACATCCAGCTCTACCAATGAGGCAAAAGCGCGTATATATCCTCTAACATAGGTGTCAGCGGGCAAGTTCTCAAACTCATCGGCCTCCAGTGACACAACCCGTGAAGGCACTATTTTCAAGCGTTCAGAAACAGCCTCGATACTCAGGCCTTTGGCGATGCGCGCTTGCTGTAAACGCTCTCCAGGACTGGAAAGAGCATTTGTTGCGTCAAGCTGCAGCGGTGGTATCTCAGTGGTTTCAGTCATCATTTATTCCATCGTCGCATTATTTATTATTGCTTTTGCTCTCAATGTGAACGTCATTTTTTTAATGAATTTTGATACTCTAAAAGTTCCTTTGAATAAGGGTAGAGATTTTTCAGCGCCAAGGCATGACTGGCCAATTTGTCTTGGTTGCCAAATATTTGCTCTATTCTTATACCCAACCATAAACTCCGGGCGGTCTGTTTACTTTGTTTTCCATAACGATCTAAAAGTGTTCTGGATTCGGCATATTCCTTCTTCGCAAATTTAATCTCAGCCAACTCAATCAACGCCAAGCTCATGCGAGGATCTAACATCAATACCTGCGTAAATACCGCTTCCGCGCGCTCTACTTTGTCAATTTTTTTTGCCGCCCGCCCAAGGTTAAACAAAGCCCCGGCACGGTAGTTGTATTGCAAATCACGGGTCACCGTTTCAAACTCTTGATAAGCTTGTGAATATTTTTTTTGTTGATATAAAAAATTGCCGTAGTTATTTCTTGCTCGCGATGAGCTCGGGTCACTGCTTAGCGCCTTGAGAAAAAACGACTCGGCCAATGCCACCTCGCCCTCCAGCTGATAAAGCAGAGCTTGACCATTCAGGGCACCGGCAGATTGGCTATCAAAGGCCAGGGCTTTTTCAAAATGATGGCGAGCCAAATCAAGGTTCTTGTTGCGCAAATATCCCAGACCCAACTGAATGTGTGAAGCCAGGGCTTTTTCCTTATCCGCCGTTGGCAAAGCCTTGCCTGTGACATTGGTGACACAAGCGCTCACGGTCAATGATAATAACAGTACCGCAACAATCCTAATCCACATCGTGTTTCACCCCCAGGTTTCTTTATTATCGGGTATCTTTGTTATCAATCTATTTATTGCGCCACAAACTTAATGGCTTCCTCTGGCGTTCTAGCCAGCAAATTTTCTTCAAGCTTATCGACTTGGGCCGACATTGCCCTGTAACGTTCCGCTCTGCGTGTACGATCGTTAACTGCCCCGGCCAACTGTCCACACGCAGCATCGATATCATCGCCCCGGGTGGTTCTCACCGTCGCTATATAACCTGCTTTGGTTAAAATCTCCTGGAACGTGCGCATGGCGTTATTACTCACACGTTTGTAGTCAGAAAGCGAGAAGGGGTTAAATGGAATCAAGTTGATTTTCACGGGAACGTCCCGGAGCAATTCCGCCAATTCGTGGGCGTGATGGGGGCGATCATTCACTCCGCCAATCAAAGTATATTCAATAGTCACTTTGCGGTGATTATCAGGCAAACCTTCGATGTACCTCTGGGCGGAATCCAGCAACATGGCTATGGGATATTTTTTGTTAATGGGCACCAGTTCGTTGCGCAACTCATCATTGGGCGCGTGAAGTGAGATCGCAAGACAGACGTCGGTCAATTCACCTAATTTATCCAGTGCCGGTACAACGCCAGAGGTACTCAGAGTCACTCGACGTTTAGAAATACAATAACAATTGTCGTGCATCATCAGGTTCATGGAATCGACAACGTTGTGGAAGTTCAACAGGGGCTCTCCCATGCCCATCATGACAACATTGGTAATAATGCGGGGGCGCTTTTCGCCAAACTGACCAAAAGATTTGGCCGCGATCCACACTTGTCCAATAATCTCTGCGGCGGTCAGGTCGCGATTAAAACCCTGCTTGCCCGTTGCACAAAAACTACAATCCAAAGAACAACCAATTTGCGAAGAAACACACAGGGTGCCTCGTTCACCATCAGGTATAAATACGGTTTCAATCGCACTGCCACCGTCTACCTTAATCAAAAACTTGCGTGTGCCGTCGGCCGAGTCGTGTTGTTCAAGTACCTCGGGCAAACGCATCTCCGCCACGTCTTTGAGACGCGCACGGAGGGCTTTACTGATATTGCTCATGTCGTCAAAATCGATCACACCCATCTGGTGGATCCATTTCAACACCTGAGTTGCACGAAAGCGCTTCTCACCCAGTGACTCAAAAAATGCCACCATTTTCTCCTCGGATAAACCCATCAGGTTCACTTTGGCAATGGCAGACTGCGCGTTCTGGATTTCTACACTCATACTACAAGGTCCACATTCAATATCATGACAGCGCTAAATTAGCGGCTGCATACTTCGCCTTCGGCGAAGAAGTAGGCAATTTCGCGTGCCGCAGACTCACCGGAATCGGAACCGTGAACGGCATTAGCATCAATGCTCTCAGCAAAATCTGCGCGAATAGTGCCCGCATCAGCTTCTTTAGGGTTGGTTGCACCCATCAAATCACGGTTTTTCAGTACGGCGCCTTCACCTTCCAGTACCTGAACAACGACAGGTCCAGACGTCATGAATTCAACCAGTGCACCAAAAAATGGGCGTTCGCTGTGCTCAGCGTAAAAGCCTTCGGCTTTCTCCTGGCTCAACTGCATCATTTTTGAACCAACAATTTTCAGACCTGCCTTTTCAAAACGGCTGTAGATTTCACCAATTACGTTTTTGGCAACAGCGTCTGGCTTAATAATGGACAGGGTACGTTCTACGGACATCTAGGAACTCCAAAGTATCTCTCAGGGTTAGTAATTAACTGGCGCTACCGATTATTCGGAGCCCAAAGTGTGCTTTTTACGAAACCTGCGGATTATACGGGAAATCGAGCCCAGTTGAAACTGACTTTTTCTTCAGCATGTTATTGATTTTAAAGGAATTTACGAAGTTGTTCACAGTGGGGGCTGAATTAGCGCCCCAAAAGGTAAACCGCCAGCGCGCGGCGCTCAGGCTCCGACAGCGGAAACACGGGCATCGGCGGGCGGGGATGAAGCAGGATATCCTCGATATCTGTATGGTTCAGACGCTCATGGAGCCCCTGGAGGCCCATTTTTTCAGTGCCAGGTAGATGGCAGGCCGCGCACTTGTGCTGCTGAAACAAGCCTTCACCCTGCTCACGCATGGCTTTAAGGTCACCTTCCTGCACCCACAGCGGCTCAGCCCCGGGCCCTTGTCTCTCATTTAGCTCAGTGACGCTAACCCACTGCGGTGCATCACCATAGACAACTCGATAAATTGCCCCCGCGTAGTCGTCGGACACGTAAACGGCGCCATCAGGCCCCTGGGCAATGTCTACCGGACGCCCAATAACATCGCCCTCCTTCTCAAATCCTGTGAGAAAGTCGCGCTCCTCGATACCATTTTCATTCCAGTGAAGCGAAACGACTTTGTAACCGTCTAGCGTGCTGCGATTCCAAGAGCCATGCAGGGCCACCAAGGCAGAGCGCCTGTAGCGTTCCGGCCAAGCCTGATTTTGCACAAATCGCATGCCCAGAGGGGCATTGTGCGCTCTGAAGTTGTGGGCCGGAGCCTGAGGTGCTGGTCCATATTCCGCCGGAATGCTTCCCATATCCGGATCGACCTGATTATCACCGTTGAAATAGGGCCAGCCATAAAATGCACCCTGCTGAATCGCATTGAGCTCACACGGAGGATAATCGTCACCCAGCATATCCCTGCCATTATCGGTGGCATAGAGCGTTCCACTCCAGGGAGCCCAGTCAAATCCAACGCTATTTCGCAGACCGGTCGCCACTAAGGACTCACCCGAACCATCCAATTCATAGCGATAAAAGGTTGCACGCCGAGTGTCCTCCTCTAGACAGACATTACAAGTGGAGCCCTGGGACAAATAGAGTTTGAGATCCGGACCCACCCCTATACTCTTCGACCAATGATTGCCGTTATCCGTCAACCCGTCGATGATAATCTCGTATTCGCCTTCGATCCGACCTTCGTCGTCGTTGTAGCGCACCCGACCCACAGAGTCAGACTCTGCCACATAGAGCCAACCAGCGTGTAATTCAATGCCGTGTGGTCGTTTAAGCCCAGACAACAAAGTGATGCGGTCTTGCACTTCGGGCCTTTCTTCGAGGGGTTTGGAACGGTCTCTTTTCAGCAATAAAACGTCGCCCGCGTGGGGCCTTGTTACCAGCAGGTCTCCGCCGGGGGTAAATTTGAGAAAACGGATTTTGGGCAAGTCACTGGCAAACAACTCAAGCTCGAAGCCGTCGGGTAAAGAAAAGCGATTCTTCAGGGTACTGGCTGTGGGCGATTCAACCCCCTTCCCTGTCATGACATTTAAAATCATGCCAAAACTCTTGGCATTGATGGTGCCCGACAACAACAAATAGCTCGGTACCGCTATGATTACCAGCACAATTACCGACGCCACCGCAATTATTTTTTTACCCATCTAAGGTCTCCCTGCACACTCAATTATTCTTGCTCTCTACACTTTCTTCTCCGCGCTCAAGCACCAGCATTGAACGAAGTATGTCACGCCACTGCTCATACTGCTCCTGCAGATTTCCGCTTAATGTCACCACGCGATCATCCAAATCGATTAAGGTGGGCACGGTTTCATTACTGAAACCTTTGGCCAACTCAATTTGATTTTGTTCTTGTCTTCGAAACCATTCGTAATCACCGTAGGATTGGGTCATTGCCGCAAAACTACCGCGCCGAAACTGGCGCCCTTTTTCGGCATTGCGACGCTCAAAATCCTTCATGTAAACAATCTGCTCACGACTAAAATCCCGCCACAAATCATAGGTTTTCCGGATTTCAAACTGCAAAGTCTGATACTGCTCATCGGCGGTATCAATGAACAAGTGCTCATAGGCCTGCATACGCTCTATGCGCGATAACATAGGGTCATTTTTCGCTGGCATGCGCCTGATCTCATAAAATCCCATGTCATTTTTACTCAAATATTCCGTAAAAAACTCTGGCAATATTTCGACACCATAGCGAAGAGTCGAGAGAGTCGGAATCGCTTTAAGGTCACTATTACTTAGCGTCTGCCTCGCCG
>CAJWCA010000167.1 GCA_913020395.1 uncultured Cellvibrionales bacterium
AATGAATTTTGCCAATGCCGGCATTCCAGTCATCTTGCTGGATATCAGTGAAGAGGCAATCGCCCGCGGATTGGCCCTGGTCGAGCGCAACTACAGCATCAGTGTCAAAAAGGGAAAAATGAGCGACGGACAAATGACACAAAGTCTTTCTCTCATTCAAACCAGCACACAATATGACGACCTCGCGCAATGTGACCTTGTCATAGAGGCCGTTTTTGAAAATTTGGCACTCAAACAACAGGTGTTTACCACCTTAGACAAACACTGCAAACAGGGTGCGATTCTGGCGACCAACACCTCCTATCAGGATATCGACCAGATCGCCTCTGCCACCGACCGCCCTCAAGATGTGATTGGCTTACATTTTTTCAGCCCAGCCAACATTATGAAACTGCTGGAAGTTGTTCGCGGGGATAAAACTGCCAAAGACGTTATCAACACGGCGATGGACTTGGCCAAAAAAATCAATAAGGTCGCCGTATTATCAGGTAACTGTTATGGCTTCATTGGCAACCGCATGCTACGGCCCTATGGCAGAGAGGCTGGCCTTTGTTTAATTGAAGGTGCAAGCCCCGAGCAGATTGATGGCGTGATGCAGGACTGGGGCATGGCGATGGGCCCTATGGCCGTTGGCGACCTGGCCGGTCTCGACATTGGTTACAAAGCGCGTGAAGGACTAAGCCCCGCCGATAAAGGGGACCCTAAGTCCTACTGCGTGGCCGATGTCCTGGTTGAACAAGGTCGCCTCGGTCAAAAGTCCGGTGCGGGTTACTACCAATACGACAAGGATACCCGAGCGAGAATGAGCGACCCCTTAGTGATGGATATCGTTGAGAGCAAAGCTCTGGAGCTTAACGTGACGCGCAGAAAGATCAGTAACGAAGAAATTTTGAAGCGCCTGACTTTCGCCTGGATTAATGAGGGAGCACATATACTGGGAGAAGGTATCGCCCAGTCGCCCCGCGACATCGATACCGTTTACACTTTTGGGTACGGATTCCCAAAATCCCTCGGCGGCCCCATGCAATACGCCGATTCACTAGGCTTACACACTGTCTACCAAACAATTTGCGAATTCCAAAAAACACTCAACGATGAAAACTGGGAACCTGCGCCCTTGCTAAAACGATTGGCACTCAGTGGCGAAACCTTCGACACACTTAACTGAATAAACCATAACGATCTTCGTCATTGGTATGTGCGGCCAGATAAGTCTCTATTTCCTGGAGCGTGGCCGTCGCTTCATCTTCTTTGTCCTCTGAGACAGTAAAAGAGAACCCGTATTGAAACCCCACATCGCTGTCGTGGCAATAACGCTGCTCAGCCCCTAGCTCATGCACTGACAAACAATTTTCCCCCGTGTCTAAACTGAAGCTTAACTGCACCTGCGTAACTTCTGGCAGGGGCGACGGAGAAAACAAGGCTATTCCCCCTCGATTGAAATTCAAGGAAATAAGTTCGTAACGTTGAGGTCCTACCTGGACAACACAGTTGCTGAAAGAATCACTGCAAAGATAGCGCGGTAAGGCGCGTTTATTGTCTTCACTATTCATCGACTTTCTCATCACTCTGCTCCGCCTCTGTCTGCTGGGTCATGATCAGGCCGCGTTTATAGTACTCACGAACATCAACGCCGTGTGAACCATTAGGTAATTCACATGCGATTTCCATCGTGCCCCGTAGACAAAATTGCAAATCAACCATTCGTTCGTGTTGAGGTTCTTTGTTTTCATCCAATACCAACATAATCTTGGGGCGCAATTTACTTTCCACATTGCTGCCAAGCACAATGGCAATCTCGCCTGTGTTAATTTGTACAATCGAACCCGGCGGGTAGACACCAATACATTTGATAAATTCAACTGCCAACTCTTCATCGAACTGGGTGCCACGACATTTGTAAATGATGTCCAGCGCATCCATCGATGAGCGCCCTTGATCGTAACAGCGGCTACTGGTAATCGCATCATAGGTATCAGCCAGCGCGACCACTTTGGCGAAAAAAGGAATATTTTCCCCTTTCACTCCACGCGGATAGCCGCCGCCATCAATACGTTCGTGGTGGCAAAATGCCACATCAATGGCTGAGTGATCTGCTTTTTTTAAAGACATTAACAGGTTGCGACCAAACACAGTGTGTTTTTTCATCAATTCGAATTCGTCATCGGTAAAACGGCTGGGTTTCACTAATACTTCGTGTGGAATTTTTGATTTCCCCACATCATGTAAAAAACCACACAAGCCAATTTTTCGAATATCCGCTTCGCGGTAACCCAGGTGTTTTGCAAAGGCAATCGAAAGAATGCAGACATTCAGCGAATGCTCTGCGGTATATTCATCTTTGTCTTTTAATTTTGTGTGCCAGATCAAAGCATCTGCGTTGCGTAAAATACTATCTACAATACTGTCCACAACCTTACGGGACTCATTGATATCGATTGCCCGACCAATACGAATGCCTTCCATAATACTCTTTACGGTTTCTTTGGCAGTGTCGTAGTACTGGCGAGCCTTGGGCAGTTCGCGCTCGAAGTTTACCTTATTGATATGGGCTACCGGCTTCTTTGGAATGCGCTGCCGGTCTCTAGGGGGCTTGTCGACCGGCGTGCCGAGAGTCGTCAGCCCTCCTCGAGCTGAGAGCCCTAGATTTTCTCGGCGACGGCCTGGGCTATGACGAAAAGCACCTGGCTCGGCAAATTGAACGCGCGTTTCAACAAATACCGAATCACACTGCCGCCTCAGAGAATAGATATCGGCCTCGCTTTCGATCACAAAACCCTGCAGCAAAAAATCCGTTTCTTCCCAGGGGCGATCTAAACGGGTCACCCGCATACCTATTTCCAGGTTACCTACAAATACTTCTACTTCACCTAGTTCATCGGTCATTACAAAAGCAATTTTCCCCGTGATTATCTCTGAACGCTGTGAATTGCCGAGCCTTGCCACGCTTCACTCGACGTCACTAGTCAGCTAGAGCATATCCCGCTTTGCCATTAATGCCAAATCTAGGTCAGGTTGAGACCTCCATCAACCATAATGATCTCTCCTGTCAGATAGTCAGAGCTGATGAGCATTGAAACAACGTCTGCGATATCCTCCGGCGAGGCTGCACGTGCCATCGGAGACTTAGACTCCCAAAGCTCATGGGCCCAGGTCCAGCTTCGAGTCATGGGGGTATCTACCAGGCCCGGGGCTACAGCGTTGACACGAATGGTGGGGCCCAATGAGGCTGCCAGTAATTTGGTCATGTGATTGAGGGCCGCTTTGCCAGCTGCGTAAGGAATTGACGCACCCTTTGGTCGCACACCAGCATGTGAGCTGATATTGATGACACAGCTCGGTCGCTCTGTAGAAGCGCTTTCACGGAGCGACGTTTCCGCCTCTCCAATTAATACCCAGGGCGCAATAACATTGACATCATTGAGTTTCCGCCAGATATCAGGGGTGGCTTCTTTCAAAGCAGAATGAGGAATAATTTCACTAATGCCTGCATTATTAACTAAGACATCCAGGCGACCATGCCTTTCGATGACCGCTTCTATCAAACCCGGGATGTTGTCGCTGTCGGACAGGTCAGACTGATGATAACTGGCGCCCTTAATGGTCGCGGCAAGCGCCCGCCCCTCCTCGACACTGGAGTTTGAATGAAACGCAAGGGTAAAACCGTCTGTGGCCAGGCGTTTGGCGATGGCAGCACCGATGCCCGAGGTAGAACCCGTCACTAACGCAACCCGATTGATGTTGTTGGGCATTACTGACCCTCCCTGGAATCCGATCTGAACACTTCACAGCCTCTGATGAGTTTTCTTGAAATGACATCTTAAATAAAAAGGAGAGTTTGTGTATACCCTGATCACTACTTTTAAAGTAATACCTTAGAGAAATTGATTCACTAACGCCAGAAAACCATGGCAGCACTGCGGCAGGGACCATGGCCTTCTGATTGGCTGTCAGCCACGCAGCGCGTCTGTGTGATAAAAAGAATACTGCACTTTAGGTATACTGATCACATCGTGAGGCTGGTGTTTAAACAACTGTGTAAATTGATCTTTCTGAATATGAACCAGTTCTTCGTGATTGCCCGCTTCAAAATACAAATCTGTCCTTTCCATCAATCGATTATCCCATATCATTTCAAGATTGTAGGCCTGTGCCATACCAGGTACAGCGCCGGGCATGCAGTCGGGAAACTGATCGGCAATGTCGTCTTCTGAGGCGAATGCCAGAAAACGATTGAGGGCGCGATTCACCCAGGTTAGATTCACTTTGTTACTGGCGGGGATTGCTGCCATCACAAACTTTCCATCCATTTGGTCTTTTAACAAAACCGCTTTCACTACGTCACTTGCTGGAAGTCGTGCTGAACACGCACTGTCATAGGCGTTATTGGTGAAACCGTGATGCACAATATCGTAATTCGCATTGGCCTGACCCAGATACTTCTCAAGATGGCTTGATACAGACATGGTATTCTCCCGGTAAACATAACCCTATTAGTATAATTCATTACCGGGATATCGGGCCGTCTTAGACGTTCTTTCAAGCCCGCTTCCTATGACCAATCAATATAAAAACAGATGGGGCTGTTTATCGTTAAAAGCTATAACTCACCGTCAGGCCACCCACCCGGGGAGGGGTGTAAATTGCTGCCATGCCCTGTTCGGTCAAAAAGGGTCCCGAAGAAGTTTTGATGGTCTGGTCGGCTGCATTGTTGACATAGGCCTCCATCATCCAATTGCCTGAGAACGGCACATAGCGCACACTCAAATCAAATGACTCGTAGGCGTCCTGCACCGAAATATTTTTTGCCCCCTCGGGAATACCGGGGAAAACACCGGGCGCTACATCGCCGCGATTATAGATGTCCAGAAAGTAATCATCTGAAAAGGTGGCTTTAATTCTAGGTGTGAGAATACCCGCACTCAAAAAGAAATCTTTTTCATAGACGAGAGTCAACTTCCAGTCCGGTGTAATGACAGGAGAGTTCCCAGACAATTCAACGGGGTCAGAAGGTGTCGTGGCCGAGGATGAAGCATAAGGGTTAAAGAGATTGCCAAACAAGGTATCGGGCACCTGAAAATCATCGAATTCAGCATCCATCAATGCCAGCGTCATCTGCAGGTGATCGAGAGAAGTTAGCGCCCATTCCACTTCCAACTCCACACCGTTCATAGTGGCTTGCGCGGCATTTCGCACAATGGTGCTGCCACTTTCATCAGCCACACCGTCGCCATCAACATCAAAGCGGTCTCGATTAGAAAACTGCAGATCGGAATAATTTGCCTGGTAAACAGCTGCATTCAAACGAAGCCGCCCACCAAGTAATGTGGACTTGAGACCAAATTCGTAATTGACGACCTCTTCGGGCGCGGCCTCGTTACCGGCATCCTGAATATGCCCGGACTTGAAACCGGTCGAGGCTGAGGCATACATCATAATGTTGTCTTGCCATTCCCACTCGTAACGCAAGAGACCTGAGTTGTTTTTCCAAGTGGCAGAATAGTCATTAACCTGCCGAATCCAGCAGGGTTCATCCCCTATGCCTGCATTGCTACCATTATCATAGGGCAGGCCCGCTGCGATGGCGGCAAGTACGCCCGGGTCTGCATAGACCTGCGATGGATTTGGCTCGCCTGCACCGACCGAACCCGGCTCGACATAGGGCCCTGCCACAGAGGTGACTCGACAGTTAATACTGCGGCCATCCGTGTCAGACTTTGTATCGACGGTTCGCCTGATTCCCACCGTCAGGCGGGATTTATCACTAAGGTCATAACTGCCCTGTGCAAATATCGCTTTGGAACGAACCCGACGTTCCGGCTGAATAAAATAAGCCACTGCTGCGCCCGGATCATCACTAATCCAACTGGTACCCGAGCCAGGTGCTCTATCGCCACCCGGATTTTGGTGGTCCAGCGCAAAGACAATGCCATTATTTTCACTGGACTGAAAAGCGCCTAAAATCCAGCGAAAACGAGCCTCGTCACCGTTCATGAGCTGCACTTCATGGGAGTAAAAGTTGAAGTCGGAACTGTGTGTTCGCTGCTGTTCGTAACTGCCGTCTCGCCCCTTGTCCAAATCAAATGATTGCTCCCGCGTCATTTGTGCCCACCCACCAATGTAACTCAAGGTAAACTCACCAGGTTTATGGTAGTCGGCACGGGTGCGAAACACGTCATTGGTCATATCTATGAAGGCTGGAGAATCCGACACGGTCAACCGTTGTCCACGCTCCACCAGTGAAGGGTCAAGCTCGGTGACGCTGGAGCCGTCATCGGTGTAGCGCTCAAGGCTCGCGGATAAGTCAAGCTCATCACTCAACTGCCAGACGGCTGACAAACGCAGCATTTTCTGATCTTCTTCATCGGGCCCTTGTACATCACGTCCACGCTGATAGTCATTCAACACTTCCTCAGAAGAGGGATAATGGGCACCCAAGCCGGCATAGTTATCAATTAATTTGGTATAGGGCGTGTGTTGATCCGTGGCCACAGCTACTCGTACGGCCAGTCGCTCAGACAAAGGCAGATTAAGATGCCCCCTCATCGCTTTGTGATCATAGGTGCCATAGGTCAGGGAGACTTCAGCACTTTGTTCATCAAATTGAGGCTGGCGGGTGAAAATATTAATATTGCCTGCGGTTGAGTTGCGGCCAAACAAAGTGCCTTGAGGGCCCCTGAGCACTTCAACTCGCTCAATATCGTAGAGCAAGGTTGCAGCGCCCTGTGAGCGTGGAGAGCTAACGCCATCGATGTGCAAGGCAACTGGGCCATCGGCAATTTCTGTAATATTGGTGGTGCCAATACCACGCAATTGGACTAACAACGCAGATTGGGGGCCGGTGTTGCTCATTTCCAGGCCGGGCACAATGTCGGTTAAATCACGCAAATCCTTAACCTGATGGCGATTTAACACATTTTGGCTGGCCGCTGTGACGGCAATCGGCGTATTTTGTAGATTGGTATTGCGACGAATTGCAGAAACGGTCACCTCTTCCAGCAGGCCCGAAGGCTGGAGCAACGCATTCGGAGCAGGGTCTTCGACGCTGCTTGCAAACGGTGTTGACGCTATTGTCACCGCGCGCTGTCGGCTAATTCGATAATACAACTGAGTATTTTTGAGCAAGAGCTCAAGCGCATCAGTTCGACTCATGCTCCCCTCAACAGCAGGGGCAATCAGTGTTGAGAGCGCCTCAGACAGCCCCACAATATCCATATCGGCCTGCTCAGCAAATTCCAGCAAGGCACTGTCCAGGGGCTGAGAAGGCATTGAGAACTTAACTAATGCAGATTCGCTGGCAAAAGAGAACTCGGCAACACTTAGCATCATCACGCCAGACAGCAATAGTCTGGACGCGCGATGCCGCAGGGATGACGAAAAGCTCAAGCGAGGCCTAGGACTTTGCATGAATACTAATTACAGGTTTATGAATCTATTTTTATGGTCCTCTATATATAGCAAAAAAAGCGTGTCATTTCGATAGTTCTTTACACGTTTGTGTTCATTTCAGCCCGTTCAGCGGAATCTTTATTTTGGTTTGTTTTGCCTTCTTCATCCTCCCACAGAGATTCCATTTCCTCCAGGCTCAAACCCTTGGTTTCCGGTACCCACTTCCACACAAAAACCACCGCGACCAAACAGAAGAAAGCAAAAACAAAATAAGACAGAGCCCCATTAAACTCTTCACGGTTGAGACCACTGTCGTTTACGATGGGAAAGACATTGGCAACAATTGCGTTAAACAACCACTGTGCAGCAACGGCTATGGACATGGCCAGGCTACGAATACGGTTGGGGAATATTTCTGACAACATAACCCAGACTACCGGCCCCATAGACAGGGCAAATGAAGCGATAAATACCAGAATGGCAATCAGTGACAAAACCCCCATTTGCTGGGTATAAATGGTTAAACCGAGAACACTCAAACCTAAACACATACCCAGTGTACCCACGATCAGCAGTGGCTTTCTGCCCCAGCTGTCGACGGTGTAAATTGCCACAAAGGTAAATACCAGATTAACGGCACCCAACCAGAGCTGTTGTTTGAGGGCATCTTCAGGACCATAACCCAGGGCATTGCTGAAAATCTCAGCGCCGTAATAGAGAATCGCATTGATACCGGTTATTTGCTGGAAGACAGATAAGCCGATGCCCAGAAAGAGTACAAATCCAAGGCCTTTAAACAGCTTTCCACGCCCGCTGGCCTCGGTGGGCTCAACGAGTGATTCCGTAATTTGATTGAGCTCTTCACGTATTTCTTGTTCACTGTGGGTAATGGATCGCAATACCTTTTCCGCTTCTTCTGTGCGCCCCTTCATCATTAGCCATCTGGGGCTGTGTGGCACAAAGAACAATAGGACAAAAAACGAAATGGCGGGAATAAGTTCCGACCAAAACATGGTTCGCCAACCCTCGGACACATTGTGCTCGTGCAACATCGCAAGTTGAGCGGGGTCATGCCCTGTGGAATTACCACCGCCAATGAAATAAGTCGCCACAAATACTACAAAAAAACCAACTACTACCGCCAACTGGTAAAGCGACACCATTCTTCCTCGCTCTTTTGGCGGTGAAATTTCAGCGATATACATCGGCGAGGCCATCGAAGCCAAGCCGACTCCCAAGCCACCGATAATTCTATACATCACCAGGACACTCAAAGAATCCGCAACACCGGATCCCCAGGCAGAGACCGTGAATAAAAACGCCGAGAGAATCAGCGTATATTTTCGACTGATCTTCTTGGTCAGGTAGCCCGCCAATAACGCGCCGAGCAAACAGCCATACAGTGCGCTGCTGACGGCCCACCCCTGCTCTGCTGCTGACAGTGAAAAATACTCGGTGAAATACAGCTGGCTGCCGCCAATGACTCCGGTGTCGTAACCAAATAACAGGCCGCCCAGTGCAACCACAAAGGTAATTTTTAGCACTGCGCTTTTGGACTGCCTGGCAGTGGGTAGTGTCGATTCCATAAGAAGCCCTTATTCTGTGGAAAAATTAATAAAAGTATTTGCAGTCAGCCGACCGTGCCGTGGCTCACCACTCAGTCCGCAATCGGTATTGATATCGCCAGAGTGCAATACATTACCGGGAAAAACAATGGCGCGATTAAATTTTGCTTTAATACTCGCCGTTCTTTCAAACCAGAGACTGTCGCCGTCAACATACGTTTGTCCGGGAAACTTGGCAGTGACAACCTCTTCTTTTAATGTGCTCGCATAGCTATGAACCCGGTCCCCGGTAATGGATTCGAATCCTGTTTGCCGGTGTCGATAAAAGGACGTGCCGCCAAACTGTGGTCCACACAGATAATGGATCACAGCCAACTGAGCTCCATCACTGGTATCAAAATGTGGCAGACTTTGAATCGGCCTGAGACGGGAGGGCTCAGTGGTTGTCATTGATAGCGCACAGAGATCAACCCGAGGATCTCCCCTTAGCAGTTGATCGAATTCAGATTCCAGGCTGGAGGCCAGTGCACGACATAAAGACTCTGCATAATTACCTCCAATCGATTTTCGCACCCCGGGATAATAATCCGACGGCGTAGTTTCAAAAGCCGCACCCGTCTCGGCATAGTCCAGCAGCTGTTCAGGGTTGAGTAGAATGTTGTCATACACAATGACCGGGCGTCGCTCCCGCCCTACCGACAGGATTTCAATATCCGGTGCTGTGTTAAAAACCACGTTCTCAATCATGGACAGTCGCTCAAACAAAATCG
>CAJWCA010000168.1 GCA_913020395.1 uncultured Cellvibrionales bacterium
GCAACCATGGCTGAAAAAGAAGGCGTGACTCCCGACTTGATGACAACCGCCAAAGGCTTAACCAACGGTGCCATTCCAATGGGCGCGGTGTATTTGAAACAAGAGATATACGATACCTTTGTGAATGCTTCAGACTCGCCTTCTGCGGCGCCGGAGTTTATGCACGGCTATACATATTCTGCCCACCCTGTTGCCTGTGCTGCCGCCATGGCGACCATGGACGTCTACCGGGATGACAAATTGTTTGAACACGCCGGGGCAATGTCTAAACCTTGGGAAGATGCGATACACACGCTGGACCGCGGAAAAAATATTACCGATGTGCGCAACTACGGTTTGCTGGGCGCTATCGACTTTGCGCCACACGGAAAGTCAGGCCCCACCCGAGCAGCGCAAATCGCAAATGTCTGCCTGGAGAATGGCGTTACCGTGCGTCCCGCCGGAGAAAGTATTGTGATGTCGCCACCGCTGATTATCGAGCAGTCACACATTGATACCATTTTCAATGTATTGGGAGACGCGATTAACGCCGTCGACTAATGTTTTTTGCTGCTGGTATCTCTATTTCTAATCACAGAGATACCGGCACTTTCCCCCCGCTCTGCTCTGCTATTAAAATCTGCACTACTTCCACTTTTCTTCAAGCCCGTGAGACCGCGCCAAACAATCCAAAAATGTGGCCACTGCCCTTGACGGCCTGGGGGACTGCCGCGCAATCGACATAAATTCACACCGATATTGAAACGTTTTTTGTCCGATCGCTTTAATCAAACCCTGCTCCACCAGAGGCCGCGCATAATGATCGGGTAAATACCCCACGTAGCGCCCCGATAACAGCAGGTGAGCAATGGCCTCCTGATCATAAGCCGTGACCGCGCGCTCCATTTCCAGCTTCTGTCCAACTTCCATATTGGGTGAGTGATAACCCAGACCGGCATATCGGCTGGACAAAATCATGTCGTCACTGATGGTGATTTCTGCCATGTCGTACAAGGGGTGACCGTAACCGCAGTACAACCACATTTGCTCGTGGAACAAGGTTTGGTAGGTCAAACTCGGCGACTCCCGGTGAGAGGGAATGACCCCAATCTGAAAGCGCCCTTCCATGACGCCACGTTCGATTTCATTGAGAGGTTCAACATACACATCCAGGCTGACCTCGGGCGCTTCGTCGTCAAACATCTGAAGCGCCCGACTGATATGACACTCCGGGTTCGACACGGTTTTATCAAAAAGTGCCAGGGTAATGTGCCCCGTCATGCGACGGTGCACATCGCTCACCTCCGCCCTGAATTCATCCAGTGAACCCATCAATCTCAGCGTAGAGGCGTAAATGGCCTTGCCCTCGTCGGTCAGCGAAAAACCGCTGCGACCCCGACGACACAGTGTGACCCCCAAACGCTGCTCCAGGTCTTTAATGTGGCGAGAAATGGTGGAACGCCCTATATTTAATTCCAGTTCTGCCGCCGATATGCCACCGGCTTCCGCGACCACCCGAAAAACACGCAGAAGACGAATATCGATATCACTCAGTTGGCCCAGCAGAGGAGTTCTCATTATGTTCTATCGACCACCTTGTTAAAGTTTCATTAAGTGCACACTAAAGATTGATACATGGCAATTTATACAACATAGAAAGCCGTGTAAAGTCACTTCAACTCGATATAGAGCCCACTTTCAATTGCGAGATCTGTGAGGAGAATCACCATGAGCGCAACGGACAAATTTGCAGGCATCACCAAGGCCCAGATGGACGCACACTGGATCGCGTTCACTGGTAATCGTCAATTTAAAGAAGATCCGCGCATCATTACATCCGCGAAGGGCGCATATCTTACCTCCGCCGATGGCCGGCAGATATTTGATGGTCTCTCAGGTCTTTGGACTTGTGGTCTGGGGCACTGTCGCGATGAAATCAGCGAGGCGGTTGCCCAGCAAATGAAAACACTGGATTATGCTCCCGCTTTCCAGTTCAGCCACCCCAAAGCCTTTGAATTGGCCGAGCGCATCACACAGTTCATGCCCGCCGGTTTAAATCGCGTGTTTTACACGAACTCCGGATCTGAAGCCGCAGAAACCTCACTGAAAATTGCCCGTGCCTACTGGCGCAAAAAAGGCATGCCCAGCAAAACCAAATTGATCGGGCGCGCCAAGGGTTATCACGGTGTGAACTGGGGCGGCATCAGCGTGGGCGGCATTGGCCCCAACCGGGCGCTGTTTGGCGAGGCTGTTGCAGCCGACCACCTGCCACACACAGTGTTGCCAGAAAATAAATTTGTTAAAGGCATGCCGGAAAAAGGCGCCCACAGAGCGGAAGATTTACTGGAACTGATCGCATTGCACGACGCCTCCAACATCGCAGCCGTGATTGTTGAACCTCTGGCGGGTTCTGCCGGTGTTTTGCCACCTCCGGTTGGTTACCTGAAACGTCTGAAAGAAATTTGTGAGCAGCACAACATTCTGATGATTTTTGATGAAGTGATCACCGGCTTTGGCCGCATGGGCTCCAATACTGGCGCAGAAGAATTTGGGGTTGTGCCCGACATGATCAATGTCGCCAAACAGCTCACCAACGGTACGGTTCCAATGGGCGCCGTGATTGCCAAGCAGGAAATCTACGATACCTTTATGGACAATGGCGGCCCCGAATATGCGGTCGAATTGCCACATGGTTACACCTACTCCGCCCACCCGGTTGCCTGTGCCGCTGGCCTGGCCGCACTGGACCTGCTTGAAAAAGAACGCCTTGTACCCCGCGTGAAAGAAATGGCACCCGTATTGGAAGAAGCCATTCACCAGCTCAAAGGCAGCAATCATGTGACCGACATCCGCAACTATGGTTTAGCGGCTGCACTCACCATCGACGCCGTGCCCGGCGAGCCGATGTTGCGCCCCTATCAAATCGCCATGAAAATGTGGGAAAAAGGTTTTTATGTGCGTTACGGCGGCGACACCATTCAGTTGGGTATGCCCTTTATTGTTGAACGCGAACAGATCGATACCTTGGTCAGCGCACTGGGTGACACCATCAACGAAATATAATTTGCCCCATCACATCAGGGCCTGCAGGCCCTGATGTTAGCAATACCCCCAAATTTTTAACCCCCTGAAATGATTAGGATTTTTCTCCATGACTATAATTGGACACTTGATTAATGGCCAAAATTTGGCCGACAGCACTCGCACCCAGGATGTTTTTGACCCCGCGATTGGCGAGGTGACCAAGCAGGTGGCACTGGCGTCCAAGGCGACTGTAGAAGAAGCCATTGCCAGCGCTCAGGCCGCGTTTCCCGCCTGGCGCAACACGCCACCCGCCAAGCGAGCGCAAGTAATGTTCCGCCTCAAAACGCTGCTTGAAGACAATGCAGAAAAAATCTGCGCAATGATCACCGAAGAACACGGCAAAGTGCTCAACGATGCCATGGGTGAATTGCAACGCGGCATTGAGAATGTGGAGTACGCCTGTGCTGCCCCCGAATTATTGAAAGGTGAACACAGCAAAAACGCGGGCCCAGCGATTGATTCCTGGAGCGAGTTTCAACCTCTGGGAGTAGTGACGGGCATTACACCCTTCAACTTTCCGGCCATGGTGCCCCTGTGGATGTGGCCTGCTGCCATTGTCTGCGGAAACACTTTCATCCTGAAACCTTCTGAACGCACACCGAGCTCCACTTTGTTTATTTGTGAGCTTGCACTTGAAGCAGGTTTACCTGCCGGCGTTCTCAACGTTGTGAACGGCGACAAAGAAGCGGTCGACACCCTGCTCAACGACGACCGTGTCATGGCGGTTAGCTTTGTGGGTTCTACCCCCATCGCTGAATATATTTACAACACCGCCAATGCCAATGGCAAACGTTGCCAGGCATTGGGCGGCGCCAAGAACCACGCGATTGTGATGCCCGACGCCGATATGGACAACGCGGTCAACGCCCTGATGGGTGCGGCCTATGGCTCCTGTGGCGAGCGTTGCATGGCCATTTCGGTTGCCGTTGCGGTAGGTGATGAGGCGGCAGACAGCTTGGTAGAAAAACTGCAAGCCCGCATGGCCGACATGAAAGTGGGTGCCGGCACCGATAACAGCAATGACATGGGTCCGCTGGTGACTGCTCAACATTTTGCGAAAGTAAAAGGGTATGTTGATCTCGGCGTTGAAGAAGGTGCAACCCTGGTTGTGGACGGTCGTGGTTTGAGTGTTGAAGGCTATGAAACAGGGTATTTCCTGGGCGGCACTTTGTTCGACAACGTAACGGCTGATATGCGCATCTATCAAGAAGAAATTTTTGGACCGGTGCTCTGTGTTGTACGGGCCAACACCATGCAAGAAGCCATGGATTTGATTGACGCTCACGAATACGGCAATGGCACCTGCATCTTTACCCGTGACGGAGAGGCAGCGCGTTACTTCAGTGACAACATCAAAGTGGGCATGGTAGGCATTAACGTGCCCCTGCCGGTGCCCGTGGCTTATCACAGCTTCGGTGGTTGGAAACGCTCACTGTTTGGCGATCTTCACGCCTACGGACCCGACGCGGTTCGTTTTTACACTAAACGTAAAACCGTAACACAACGCTGGCCTTCAGCAGGCGTTCGGGAAGGCGCGCAGTTTACATTCCCCAGCAACTAAGTTACTTAAATCAAACTAAGTTAAACCAAACCCGTTTTATCCCCGGCCAAGTTATTGGCTCGGGGGTAAATCCACCCCTCCCTCTCTAAAACTCACGGTAAATTCCGAGCCCTTCGCCAATTCACTTGTGACAGATATCTTGCCCTTATGTAGATCAATCAGTTGCTTGGTAATCGATAAACCCAAACCCGCCGAATCAACACTGCGTTGCTCGCCGGAAGAGATATTGTAGTAGGGCTCAAATAATAAGGGCAGATGTTCTTCGGCAATGCCGATGCCCGTATCTTTTACTACCACCGATACCACTCGCCCCAACTCTTCGTCATTACTTATTGCCCCGCTGACCGTTACGCCACCCTCGTTGGTATATTTCAAACTATTACCAATCAAATTAATCAGTATCTGTTTGACCTTTGCCCGGTCGACCTGAATTTGGCAAGTAAAATCAAATTCGTTGTGCAGGTAGAGACGACTGGATTGAGCAATACCCTGCAAGTCGGCAATGGTTTCTTTAACCAACTCTGAAATCTCAACCGAAGAGAGTGTAAGCTGGACCTGGCCCGCCTCAAGTTTCGACAAATCCAACAAGCCATTGATCAACATCAACAGGTGATGGCCGTTGTGGCTGATACTGGTTAAAGCATCAAACTCCCGGTCCTTGGCCAACTCTTCTTCTGAGGCGCTGGCCTTTCTACGCTTTAACAAGCGCTCTGAAAAACCAATGACAGAGTTGAGCGGCGTACGCAACTCATGGCTCATGCTGGTTAAAAACTGTGATTTCGTCCGGTTAGCCGTAAACGCTTCTAGTTCTGCATTTTTACGATCCACGATCTCCTGATTAAGGTGTTCAATTTTAGAGAACAACTCCTTTTCGGCTTCTTTAACCTGGTAAAGGTAAGCCAACATGCAACCTGAGATTGAGAGAAATAAGGCCAACTGCTGTAATCGATTCTGGGAATTAACATCTGGGCCCGGCGTTAATTCGGGAAAGGCCACGCCCTGAGCATGAGCAATCCAAAACAACACAATACTCAGCAGCGATATAAGGCTCCAAATAGCGCCAACTCGCATGCCTCCCATCAAGCCCGCAAACAAGGGAATAACAAATAGCCAACCTGCGGCAACCTGCCCCAGACCACCATTGCTATAAACGGCACCCATCACGCCTGCAGAGATGCCAAACATCGCAAAATTGACCGCTTTAAAATGAGATTGATCTTTACGAAGCAACCAGAGACTCAGCAATAACATTATCTCCGCTGTGCCCAACAGAAATATTCGCACTTCAACCTGCCAGATAATGGCACGAATCAGGAAGGGGGATGCGGTTAAGCCGATGAGCACAATGGCATTATTGGCCATTCGACAGCGCATCGTCTCAACGGGATTGCCTCCATTTTGCGGCAAACCTCGATAAAGAAGCTGCTGCAACTTGTTCATTGCGCTCAACAAACACGTCCTCTCAGTCCATGTCAGGGAAGGATCTCCCACAATAAGTGTAGCTTGGCTATGCTAGATAAACACAGAAGAACACAGTATCGTAGCAGCCCTTGCAGAGCTCGGCCCTGTGAATCGATGCCTAAAACCCCACTAATATACACCGGACTCCACGAATTATGTCAAATAACCCCGCGTTTCAAGCCTCGATCGATGCCATCGACAACGCCAACCGAGAAGACCCCAATCATGTATTGATTGACGGCGTACAGCAGCCCGTTGAACTCATTTACTCCCAGAGAATGTCACAGCGGCTTGAGCAGTTTGCCCCCGACAGCTCAGAAGCGCTGCAACTGGCGGTCAGAAGCCAGCATATCCAACGCTGGAAAAGCCCAAGAGATCAGTACCCGGCGGGAAGAGATGGCTATCGGCAGTGGCGAAAAGATCTGGGGCAGTTCCACGCGAACACCGCCGCCGCACTAATGGCAGCAGCAGGTTATGACGCTGAAACCACTGAGCGAGTGCAGGTTTTACTACAAAAGAAGGGCATTAAACGAGACCCAGAGGTCCAGGCTCTTGAAGATGTGGCTTGCCTCGTCTTTCTGGAGCATTACCTGAGTGATTTCGCCGCGAAACACGAAGATGAAAAATTGATTGATATTATCCAAAAAACCTGGCGAAAAATGTCTGAATCAGGCCACGATGCCGCATTGAAGCTGCCTCTGGACCCGGCTCTCATGCCTCTGATCGAACGCGCTTTACAAGGCTGACACTCACCTCAAGCAAGACTGGTATCCCGGCCGCGCATCGGCCATAATGCGCGGCCTTTTGTTAACTTTACCAGCAGGCAGCCAACGCAGTATGTGGTTCAAAAATCTCCAGCTCTACCGCTTCACCTCTGACTTCACTCTAGACAGCGAAACCCTCGCTGAGAAACTCATATCGGGTGAATTTCAACCCTGCGGCAAACGCGACCTGAGTCAATACGGTTGGGTGCCACCCATGGGTCAAGGGTTCGATAACATGGTCCACGCCGCCAACGGCTACATCATGGTGTGCGCCCGTAAAGAAGAGAAGGTCATGCCCGCCGGTGCCATCAAGGAATTGGTCAACGAAAAGGCGTCGATCATAGAGGCTCAGGAAGACCGTAAGTTATACCGGAAAGAGCGGGAAACCTTGAAAGAGGAAATCATTTTTGACGCCTTGCCCAATGCCTTTACCCGTTCCTCCCATACTTTCGCCTATATCGACCCCAAAAATGGCTGGCTGGTTGTCGATGCTGCCAGCCCTAAAAAAGCCGAGGAACTCTGCAGCTATTTACGTGAAACCATAGGTTCTCTGCCCGTGGTGCCGCCTCAAGTGATCGCGTCACCCTCAGTCATCATGACCCAGTGGCTGCGGGATGAGAATGTGCCTGAAGACCTGCTGTTAGGCGACGAGTGTGAATTGAGAGAAAGCAGTGAAGACGGCAGTATTCTCCGCTGCAAGCGCCAGGACCTTAGCGCAGAAGAAGTTAGCGCTCACCTCGACGCGGGCAAACAAGCCTATAAGCTCGCCCTCACCTGGGACGACAAGTTCAGCGCGATTTTGAACGAAGATCTCACCCTAAAGCGCCTGAAATTTGATGACACCCTTCTGGATGAAGCCGATGATCAGGGCGCAGAAGACGCAGCGGCTAAGTTTGATGCGGATTTTGCCATCATGACCCTAACACTGGCGAGGTTCCTGCCCCGCTTCCTAGACTACTTTGAAGGGGAAAAAAGGCCGGTTTAACCCTCCCGAAGAGCGAGCACAAAGGACTGGAACACAGTCCTCATATCCAGATGGCGGATATGATCATTCCCGACACAAATGAGACCTGCGTCACAAACTGAACATGAACCGGGTCTCGTTTTACGAATAAACCCCTCCTTCCCCCCCTTGCCCTATTGACCCGGCCGACAGATTTTGGCTTTATCTGGCGTTCGGGTGTGTAGTTATTCACCATAACACGCTACAAAATGGCAATTAATCATGAATAAGATAATAAGCATGGTTGCCTTGTTGATGTTCAGCGTCTCTTCATTCGCCTGTGATGAAGAATGCCGCAAGCAAGCCGCAGCAAAAAAACACAGCATAAAGTTCGCCTCTTATCTCAATACGCAGTATTGCAATGACATCAAAGCAGAATTTTTGACGTCGGCAATTGGCAGTTTACAGAGATATCGGGATACACGTTTAAACGACAGTCGTAATTACGGCATGAAAAACACACGTCATTTCATTGAGCAGCGCCGGGATTGGTTACAGGAATGTGATACTTACCTGTCGTTGAGCGAAGGAACTCGGGTTTTTCATGAAAAGAAAACCACCATCAAAATTTTTGCCGCACTGAATAGCGTCAGTAGTGAGCTGAACTCATTACTGAAGGGGGTAACCTATTCAAATGCAAACGAGGCTGGTGCCAATACGATCATCGCCGACAAATTCGACCATCTGTTTGAGCTTGTTGATGATCACAGAACACTGATGCAGTTACGCGGGCAGTTTATTACCAAGCGTTAACAACATCAGGGGCGAGAACGGCTTAGGGACAAGCCGTTCGACATTTTCTGAATTAAATGGGTGCCTGACCCAGTAAAGATCAGCTGCGTTTTTTCAAAGACAATAAAGGTTTACGCGGTAAATTGGCGGGACGCTGATACGTTTTCTTGACCGGCGAATCCACAGCCTTAGTCTCTGCATCAATTGAACTCTCTTTACTGGAAGCCAGTTTTTCCAGGCCAATTCTTAACAACCTAACTTGATCGTGTGCAGACAAACCTTTTGGAACGCGCCCAGGGTTAACCGCGCTCGGATCTTTGACACTTCCCTCTACAACCAGGGAGTAGCCACTTTCATGGGTTGCTGACTTTCTCTTAACATCAATCACCCAAGCTTCAAAATCTATCATTATTTATATTACCAACTAAACAAAAGTAAAAACGCAAAAACAGCAAAGCCTCGACCCGCAGGTAAAACTTCAATTAATCAGGCGTCGGTTTTATTGGGTATGCAACTGCCTTTTTGGCGCGGCACTACCCAAGTGAACTTCATCCCTGGATTTTGCTAATTCCATTTGTTTTTGTCGCTCGCTAAAGCGCAGGCGCTGCTCTGGTGTTTGATTGTCAAAACAACGAGGACAGGCAACCCCTTTCATATATTTTTCAGATTGTTTATCGTCTTCAGTAATAGGGTGACGACAACCGTGACACTGGTCGTATTGCCCCTTGTCCAGGTTGTGATCGACTGCGACACGATTGTCGAAGACAAAACACTCGCCCTCCCAAAGGCTCTCAGTTTGCGGAACGTCTTCCAGATATTGAAGAATGCCACCCTCGAGGTGATACACTTCTTCGAATCCCTGCTCGATCATATAGGCCGTTGATTTTTCACAGCGGATGCCGCCAGTGCAAAACATGGCCACCTTTTTATGTTTGGCGGGATCCAGGTTCTGCGCAACATACGCAGGAAATTCGCGGAAAGTGTCGGTCTCAGGGTTCCGGGCACCCTTAAAGCTACCGATGTCAAATTCGTATTGATTACGTGTATCGACTAGGGTGACCTAAGGATCTGAAATCAACGCATTCCAGTTCT
>CAJWCA010000169.1 GCA_913020395.1 uncultured Cellvibrionales bacterium
CTGCCTTCGGCCCACGATGAGCGTGTTGTTTTGCGATTGTTAGATCAAGCCTCAGGTCGCCTGGAGCTCGAGCAGCTGAACATGCCCCCACAGAGTGAGTCGCGATTCAGCACTGCCTTAAAAAAACCTCACGGTATTATACTGGTGACTGGCCCGACCGGTTCGGGTAAAACAACCAGTCTCTATGCTGGCCTCAGTCACATCAATGACCGCAAACGAAACATACTGACCATTGAAGATCCAATCGAGTACCTGTTGCCAGGTGTTGGACAGACCCAAGTGAATGCCAAAGTGGAGATGACATTTGCGCGAGGGTTGCGCGCCATACTGCGTCAGGACCCCGATGTTGTCATGGTGGGTGAGATACGGGATGGCGAAACGGCCACTATTGCAGTGCAAGCCAGTTTGACGGGTCACCTGGTTCTGTCGACCCTGCATACCAATACAGCGATAGGTGCCGTCACTCGATTACAGGACATGGGTGTTGAGCCGTTTCTCTTGTCATCAAGCCTTGAAATGGTAATGGCTCAACGGCTGGTTCGCACCCTGTGCTCTATTTGTAAAGAGTCTCATGTTGCGACAGAGGCCGAGTGTGAAATTTTATCCCTGCCGAAAAATTCGGAAGTCTTTCGGCCTATCGGCTGTGATGCCTGTAAGCAGACAGGTTATAAAGGGCGTACCGGTATCTATGAGCTCATTGAAATCGATGAAGGTTTGAGGCAGTTGATCCATGAAGGGGCGGGTGAACAGGTGATGACCGCCCACGCTCGCGAAAATGGCGAATCTATGATCGATGACGGGCGACACCAAATACTCAACGGTGTTACCAGTATGGAGGAGGTGCTGCGAGTGACCGCAGCAAATTAAATCATGGGAGCCTTCAGTTATCGCGCCCTGGACGCGACCGGCAAAACAGTAAAAGGCACAGTCGAGGGAGACTCGGAACGTCAAGTGCGTGTTCAGCTGCGTTCGCAACAATTGCGCCCTTTAGATGTTGCCAGTGTTACCAAAAGAGAAAAAGAAAGATCACCACTGTTTCATCGCACAAAAAATATCTCTGGCCGCGACATCACCCTGATTACTCGACAGTTGGCCTCTCTGGTAAATTCTGGCCTGCCTCTGGATGAATCACTGAAGGCGGCGGCGAAACAACACCGTAAAACACACATTAAAGAGACTTTGTTGCACGTGCGAAGCAAAGTGCTCGAGGGTTTGCCCCTGGCGCAGGCTCTGGGAGAAAACCCAAAAGCGTTTGATGATATGTACCGTGCCCTCGTGCGAGCAGGGGAGAGCGCGGGTTATCTGGGACCAGTGTTAGAGCGTCTGGCAGACTACACGGAATCTAGTCAGCATACCCGGCAAAAATTGAAAATGGCGATGATCTACCCATTTGTATTGTTGGGTGTGAGTGTGACGGTGATCAGCTTGCTCATGGCTTTTGTTGTGCCCAAGTTAATCGGCATTTTTGAGCACAGTCAGCGGGCGCTGCCCTGGTTGACTGAGGTCTTGATCAGCACAAGTCATTTTATCACCGAGTACGGATTGCTTTGCCTGGTTGGCTTGGCGGGGCTGTCTTTTGCCTGGAAGTACTGGATGCGGGCAGAGGAAAAACGGCGTCAATGGCACGGGCTTTTATTAAAAATGCCTGTGATTGGCGGCGTTATTATCCAGTCTGACAGCTCCCGGTTTGCCGGCACACTCAGTATGTTGGTTGGCAGCGGAGTGCCTTTGCTTGAGGCGCTGAGAATTGCTGCCCAAGTGCTCTCCAATTTGGTGATGCGCGAGGCGTGTCAAGGCGTGGTGTTAGCGGTTAAAGAAGGCAGTAGTTTGCATCGTGCATTGGATCAGGCCGAAGTTTTTCCTCCCCTGTTAGTGCAAATGGCAGCCAGTGGCGAAGCCAATGGCGAGCTGGACAAGCAGCTGGAGCACGCCGCTCGCAATCAGGAGCGTGAACTTGAATTGATGCTGGGTACGGCCTTGGGTTTGTTAGAGCCTTTAACGATTGCCTTTATGGGCGGCATGGTAACGATGATCGTAATGGCGATCTTATTGCCTATTTTTGATTTGAATAAATTAGTCTGAATTGAATAAACAGATGTGATATTTACATCGATAAGGAGCTAAAAATGAAACAAGATGGTGTGGGCGTAAGCGTGCGTCGACGTGCTCAATCGGGCTTCAGCATGATTGAGATACTGGTGGTATTGGTAATTATCGGTTTGCTGGTCAGTATTGTTGCCCCTAATGTTTTAGACCGGGCTGATGATGCTCGCATTCAAAAGGCGCAGGCGGATTTTAAAGCCATTGAAACGGCTTTGAAAATGTATCGCCTGGATAACTTTAATTACCCGAGTAGTGAGCAGGGGCTGGAAGCGCTTGTCACCAAACCCAGCATCGACCCCATTCCGAGGCAATACAGGGCCAACGGCTATCTTGAAAATCTGCCCAAAGATCCTTGGAATCGGCCTTATTTGTATTTGAGCCCCGGTGAAGAAAAGGAATTTGATATCTACACATTGGGTGCCGATGGTGTCAGTGGTGGTCAAGATCAAAATGGCGACATGAATAATTGGCAGACCGGTGAAGACAAAGAGTAGTTTAACGCAGGGGCAACGGGGATTCTCTTTAATTGAGATTCTGGTTGTCCTTTTTATCATTGGCATTCTTGCGGGGTCGATTTCCCTGACATTGGGTGGCAATGAAATTGAGGATGAACTGAGTGACACCGCGGCGAGCATGACGGGCCTGATGACTCTCGCCGTTGATGATGCGACATTGAGTGGTGAGCCGATTGGCATCTCCTTTTCACCGGCAGTGCTTGATGACCCGTGGGAAATTTATTGGCAGCGTTTCCGGGATGGCCGTTGGCAGCCGGAGGAAGAACCCTTTCAGCGACAGGCGCTGCCGCCGGGTATGGATGTTGTTTTGCAAATGTCCGGTGAGCTCTACGACTGGACTCAGGCAGAAGCGCCTGAAAATGGTCCCGCATTAATCTTTTACCCCAGTGCTGAAATGATGCCATTCATCCTGACCTTAAAAAACCCATTGGCGCCTGATGTAGACCAACATATTGGCAGCAGCATCGCAGGCGACATTATCTGGAAAGAGCGTCCACGTGCGCAGTAAAGGTTTTACCTTAGTTGAGGTGATGGTTGCGGTGTTAATCGTGGGAGTGGCTCTGCCTGCTTTGTTGTTTCAGGTGATTTCTATGGTTGATGGTACCACCGACTTAAGAAACAAAGCCTTGGCTCAATGGGTCGCTGAAAATCAAATGGCGACCGTTCGATTGCAAAAAAGTGTGGACGGTCAGGTGTTAAATGGCAGCCAAAATGGTGAGACAACAATGGCGGGAGCCACCTGGGCCTGGAGTTTGGATGTCTCCAATACCGATGTTGATACGCTGCGACGTATTGACGTAAAAGTAGGGCCTCCAGATCAGGAAGCGGTTATATCGCTTGTAGGTTTTATCAATGACTGATCAGCGTGGTTTTACCTTAATAGAAATGATGGTGGCGGTTGCTTTGACAGGGCTGGTGGCGGTAGGTGCCTACCAAACATTTGATCAGGCCGTATTGGCATCGACGGGTGCACAGGAAAAAGCCGATCAAATTAATCGACTGGATCGCAGCTGGCGCCTGTTGGAACAAGACCTTCAACACGCCCTGGCTCGTCAAAATGTGAGTACAAATGATTTTGATCAAGCTGCCAGTGCCCTCTATGGCGCGCAGGTTGACAGCGGCCATTTTGAGGGAGATCGTGACGAGGGTTCAAACGAACCGCTGACGATAGATAACCCGGAAGGTTATCCCTGGTTTATCAGGATGACTCGCGGGGCTTGGCTAAACCCTCTAAATACGCTGCGCAGTAATTTAAGAGGTGTAGCTTATCATGTTGCCGATGGTCGCCTTTGGCGTTTGCATTGGCCTGTATTAAACAACGATGAACTTGAGTTGGATTATTCATCGCTGGATTTTCAACGTGAAGCTGATGAATTTGCAGAGGATTTTCAAGGGACCCCCTCGGGTATGCGCCAACAATTATTGTTAGAAGGCGTACAGGGTATGGCAATTCGCTACTTGCCGGGAGCGGCTAAAAGTACAGACGCCTCCAGTTGGCACAGACAGTGGCCATCCTCTGATGGAGGGGAAGACAACAAAAACGACCGCGCTTCATTGCCAGTAGCAATTGAAGTGTCAATGTATCTGGAGGGGTTTGGTGAAAGTACACGACTGTTCCTGCTCAGCGCCCCGAGTTAAGCCTCAGCGCGGTGCCGTGCTGGTGATGGTTTTGCTGATCGTCGCGGTTGTTAGTTCTCTGGCAGTGAACTTTGCCGGCTCTTTTCAGCTAAGTCTGGCCAGGGGAGAAAACCGTTTACACGGTGCACAAGCTCGTGCCTACCTTGTGGGGGCTGAAGAGCTGGCGTTAAAGCTGTTGATTGATGATCGAGCGAATAACGAAGTGGATAGTCTGGATGAGGATTGGGCTTTGGAGCCAGCTCCCTTTCCGGTTGAAGGCGGATGGCTGCTGGCGAAGGTGACTGATGCCCAGGGCTTTTTTAACCTAAACTCCTTGGTGGGCTCAATAGGGAATGACGAAGGGCAATCATTAGCCCAGCGATTCTCACCTGAACAGAAACGTTTTATTCGTTTGTTGCAAACCTTTGAGGCGGTTCCACTGTCTCGAGAAGAGGCTGTCAGTGTGACGGTGGCCATCGTGGACTGGTTGGATGCAGATGATCAAACAAGTACTTACGACGGCGCTGAGTCGAGTTACTATAGTAGTTTAGAGTGGCCTTATTATGCGGCCAATCAAGACTTCAGCAGCGTGAGTGAGCTGCGCTTGGTACGACACATGACGCCTGAGCTTTATGCCGTATTAGCGCCGTTGGTTGTAGTGTTGCCAGGCGGCACGGATATTAATGTGAATACAGCCCCACTAGAGGCGTTTCGCACCATAAACGTTGCCACTGTGCTCGAACCTTTGGCTGTAGGCGATGCACAACAGCTTCTGGAGTCTAGAGAAGGTGGCGCGTATGAATCGATTCAGGATTTTACCGATTCCCCCGCTCTGGTAGGTTTGATGCCCCAGGGGGCACAGCCAGAAATGCAAGGCTTGGGAATTAGCAGCGAATATTTTTTATTGAATGCGAGTTCAGCGATTGCCAGACAGCGCAGGCAAACGACGAGCTTGGTTCACAGAACCGATACCGAAACACAGATAATCAGGCGACAAGATGGCTGAGCGGATCATCATAAAAATTCCAGGGGATTTTGACCCTAATAAAGAGGCGCCCGTTGAGTTCGAGTGGCGGGCACTCAATGGTTCAGGCGAATGGGAGGCTGAGCAGGAATTGGCATCCCTGGAGCAACTTCAGAACGACAGTTTGGAGCAAGAGGCAGAGGTTTGGTTGATGATCTCCGGGGCTCGAGTCAGCTCACGAACACTGCCCATTAGCGCGGCGGAAAGACGCCACATGCAGAGTCTGTTGCCATTCCAGCTGGAAGATGACGTGGCCTGTGATGTAGAAAACCTTCACTTTGCCTTTGGTACGCCCAAGGATGGAGAAGTGACCATGGCCTATCTCGATAAACAGTGGTTCGCCGATACACTTCATCTTTTTTCAGAGGAAGGTATCTCCATCAATGGCTGTATTCCAGAACCGCTTTTACTGCCCTGTGATGAAAAGACCTGCACCCTCAGTCTTGGCTCGGAGCTCTTGGTTAGAAACGGAAAAGGCGCAGCGTTTAGTTTGGATGATTCTCTCGCAGACATCGGCTTAAAACAATTGGAAGAAATGGAACCCATGGCGGAGTCATTTACTTTGATTGCTCCCAGTGACGAAGCGCTGGCTCGCCTGGAGGAACAAATGCCAGAGGCGCTTCGGGAAAAAGTGGGGCAACGTTATGTGCGTGATTTTTGGGGTGCTTTTAACGTCAGCTCCGGTACTGCAACACTCGGGGTTCCCGCCGAATGGTTGAACCTGTGTGCGGGCGCCTTCGGTCGACGACTGCCTATACTGGCGTGGTGGGGGCTCTGGCGAAAGCTGGCCTATTTCTCACTGTTTGTATTGGCTGTTTTTATCCTAACCAATGTCCTGGAAGTACAACAGTTGAAATCCCAGCAGGGTGTTATGCAACAGGACATAGAAAAAGCGTTTCGCTCAGTTGTGCCTCGCGGCGCGATGGTAGATGCCTCCCGACAGTTAAAAGCAAAAATGAAGAGTCAGCAGAATGTGAGTCAGGGCAGTGATGCTTTGGTCTTTATGTCATTCGTTTCACCGTTGCTGCAGGCGGCACCGAAGGTGAAGCTGCTGGGTTTTCAATATAATCACGATCGTAATGAAATGCGCTTGAACGTGCAGGCACCCTCCTTTAATAATATTGAAAGTGTGCGGAATCAATTAGATAAAGACGGATTTCAATCAACGCTAATGAGTTCCAGCGCGCAGGGTGGTGTACATTCTGCGCGCATAAAAATTGAAAAACTTTCACAGTGAAAACGGGTGATAGCAGTGAATAAAATTATCGCAGACATTTCAGAGGCTTTTTATGGTTTAAGCCGGCGAGAGCAAATCATCGTGTTGTGGGGCGGATTTGCGCTGTCGCTCTACCTGATTTGGAAGGCCGTTATAATGCCTGTTCAGGATATGAGGCAATCTCAGCTTGATCGGACCAAAGGTCTGGCTGTCACACTTGCGCAGGTTGAATCCATGGCCGGCACCTTACTGGCAGAAGCCAAACAGGCACCCACACGTTCCTCGGGTGGCGGAAGTATCGCTGAATTAGTTGACCGGACTTTGCAATCTCACGGTTTACGTATGGCGGGCTTTCAGCCAGGTAGTAACGGCGAGGTACGTCTGCGCCTGGACAACGTGACCTATTCGGGTTTGAGTCGGTGGCTCTATGAGTTGGAATTTACCCATTTTGTTCAGGTTCGCGAACTTTCCGTGACGGCCTCGGCCACTGAAGGTTTAATTATGGTTAATGTGCGCTTGCGCAAGGAGTAGTGCATTTGAGTGTATTGAGATGGGTGGTGGGTGCAGCGCTGCTGACTTTACTGTTAGTTGCCAAAGATATTCCCGCAAAGGTCGCCGGGGATTTTTTATCGCAACGTATTTCAGGTTTAATGTTGAAAGGCGTGGCGGGGACCTTCTGGCAGGGTCGGGCGGGAAGTGCCCGCTATGTTTGGCAGGGTAATGTGTATGCACTGGGAGAGCTGCGCTGGAATATTGAGCCCCTGTCTTTGTTTAGTCTAAACCCCTGCGCAAAGGTAAGCACTTCACTGGGCAAGCAGCAAACTAGTGGCAAGGTTTGCGTTGATTGGCAGGGCACGATTGATATCAGTGACGCCAACATTAGTGGTCCGGCAGCGTTAGCGGAATTGTGGTTGCCCATTCAAGTTGCCGGCTCTCTATCAGCACAGGTCGTTGAATTGCAGCTGCAGGAGAATCAACTCTCTTCGCTGCAGGCCAACGTCAGTTGGCAAGATGCCCGTTTTCACAATAGCCACGATTGGCTAGCGCTGGGCAGTTATGCGGCCCGCCTTCAAGAAGATGGGCAGGGAGGCGTTAAGGCAGATGTTTTTGATTTACAGGGCCCTTTGAAAATAAAGTTGAAAGCCAGCCTGCCACGGAACGCCAGCCCGAGTACTACCGGCACCCTCCGTCTCTTGGAAGGGGCACCTCCTGAGATTGGACAAGTGCTCACGGCTTTTGGCTTCACACAATCCGGCGGAGAGTATCAGTTAAATTGGCCGGGAGCTTAAGCCCGTGCCGTTAAATGGTCTGCTCACTCGATGCTGCCAGCGTCTGCTGGGGGTGTGTCTTTTTCTGATGGCAAGCCAGATACAGGCAGAGTGGCGCTACGAGCAGCAAGCAATCATGGGCACCGAGGTCAGTCTGACGTTTTGGCATGAAGACAGCTCAGCGGCCAAAACCGTAGCAACGGCGGTGATGAACGAAATGCATCGCATTGATCAAGCGTTTAGCCCCTATAAACCAGACAGTGAACTTTCGCGCCTCAATCGTGAAGCCAGTCGGGCGCCTGTTAAAGTATCTGATGAACTTTATCGCATTATCGACAAAGCCTTGTATTACAGTCGGCTGACACAGGGTGCCTTTGATATCAGTTTTGCCTCTGTTGGACAGCACTACAACTATAGAGAGGGAAAGCAGCCTAGCGATGAAAACCGGCAGGCCTTGCTGGTGGCTATTGATTATCGACAGGTTAAATTGGATCCTCGCGCGACAACGGTTTATTTTTCCCAGCCTGAGCTTCAGTTGGACCTGGGTGGGATAGCCAAGGGTTACGCCGTTGATCGAAGTATTGAAATCTTAAAGCGAATGGGTGTGAACAATGCAACCGTGAGCGCTGGCGGAGACAGCCGAGTGTTGGGAGACAAGCGCGGCAGGCCCTGGATGGTGGGCATTAAAAATCCGAGGGGCCAGGAGAGCATAGCATTGACACTGCCTCTGGCGGATACGGCCATATCAACGTCGGGTGACTATGAGCGTTATTTCATCGACGAGCTTACCGGGCGGAGAATTCACCATATTCTTAATCCTCAAACCGGCCAGTCGGCGGGAGAGTTGGCAAGTGTCAGTGTTATTGGCCCGCAGGGCTTTGACACAGACCCCCTATCGACCAGTGTTTTTGTCCTGGGTGTTGAAAAAGGCATTGCGCTCATTGAGTCAATTCAGGGTTTTGACTGTATTATTATCGCCCGAGACGGCAAACTAAGTTTCAGTTCGGGGCTTGGGCAGCCCGAGTGAAATAAGTGTGCCCCAGGCCGCATAATTTTAAGGAAAAAGACGCTACACTCACCAGAGATTGCCGTGCCCGACGGTTGGCACTGATTCGCACAGGGAATAACTATGAAAAACACCTTAGCTGGCAAGGTGCTCATTTACTTTTTTGGCCTTGGTAGCTTGTTACAGTGGCCGATGGCCGCCTTAGCTGAGAATGACAGTGAAAGCGCCTCCTACAATCAATCGGTCGAAACACTGAAACGAGATGTTCTGGAGCTAAACCGAGACCTTCTCATTTTGGAAGAAGAGCTGCTCTACCCCTCCAGTACACAATTGGTTATGTTTCTCTCAATGGACGTGGGTACTTTTTTTGAGTTGGACGCGGTCAAAGTGAAAGTGGACGGGAAGCTTGTCATTGCCCACCTCTATACCGAGCGCAACATCGATGCGCTATTTCGGGGCGGAGTTCAAAAATTATATGTAGGTAATATTAGCTCGGGAGAACACGAAATTAGCGCCTTTTTTACGGGCAAGGGCCCGGCGGGTCGCGACTATAAGCGCGCGGCAAAATTGAGTATCGAGAAAGGAGCTGACCCGACGATTCTTGAGCTTAAGATTGTTGATTCCAGTGCCAAAGAACAGCCGGACTTTGAAATAAAAGAATGGCAACCCTGAAGCAACTTTCTCTTTGTGTCTCGTTGTGGAGCGCGACGCTGGCACCTATTGCGACTGCCGCGGCACC
>CAJWCA010000170.1 GCA_913020395.1 uncultured Cellvibrionales bacterium
CGATCTCTTTTTTGTGTACCTTACTGGCTCCAACGTCAAACAAATCGACTACCAGACGATCACTTTTGCCCCCGTGACGCTTCAATGTAAAACTTTTCGGCTTTACAGCTTTTGACAGGTCGAGCACAACACGCAGATCTTTATTGTTTCGGGCCGCACTTCGAACTTTGTCAATCGGTGTATTGTCCAGATCCAAAGAGCTCAGTTTGGTCTTCAAACGCGTATCACCAATGTCGATGACCAGTCGTTCCGGATTTTTCAGCAGAAAGATTTTATGGGACACCGGGCCACTGAGATCCAGTACCAGACGTGTATGATCCGGCGCACGCCAGACCCGCAAACCATCGATAGAAACTGCAGCCTCAGCCGAAGCACTCAGCCAGAGGAATACGCAGGCTGCGACTCTGCACATTCTGATAAAATTCATTCCCCCCAAGTTTGCACCTCTTTTTCCATTAGCGTTCGGCCCAGCTCTGTAAATGGCTCAATGCACACATTTCTACCACTGCCCTGCACGCTTACTGTAACCTTCAAATCCGCGCCCGGCAAAAAACCCCGGCCCCTTTCCGCCCACTCGAGCAAACACAGACACTGCGGTGAAAAGTAATCCCGTATGCCCAAGTATTCCAACTCCTCAGGATCCCCCAGGCGATAAAGGTCAAAATGATAGACCGTAATCGTCTCGAAGTCATAAGGTTCAACTAAAGTATAGGTTGGACTCTTAACCGCACCTGAATGACCGCAAGCCCGAAGAATACCCCGACTGAGAGTTGTTTTGCCCGCCCCCAAATCCCCTTCCAGGTAGATCACTATTCCCTTGCTCGAGACCCGGGGTCGCAAAACTTGCCCCAATTTGTCTCCAAAGGCCACCATCGCCTCTTCGCCAACAACTAATGTTTGATATCGATCCACTCTACAGGTTCTCCGGCCGAGCCATGTGTTACAAGTTGATCAAATTGCGGACATGGGGAAGAAGGTCGGTCGCTAACATGCCTCGCTGGCCCGATGTCGCAGCAACACGATCGGCCGCTGCACTGTGCAGGCAAACGCCCCATTCAGCAACATCCACGAGCTCTGCGCCCTGGGCCAATAAGCCGCCCAGAATACCGCTGAGCACATCGCCCATACCTCCACTGGCCATGCCAGCATTTCCGGCATTACAAACACTCAGACCACTGTCCGGGCCCGCAACCAATGTCCCGGCACCTTTTAGCACCACCGCACCACCAAAACGTTTTTGCAATGCCTCGATTGAAGCAAAACGATCGGCTTGCACCTCTGCCGTGGTACAACTCAGCAACCGGGCAGCTTCACCCGGGTGTGGGGTTATTATCCAATTGTCTCGACGGGTCTTTGGGCTCAAGCGCCCTTCACTTATGATGTTCAAGGCATCGGCATCCAAAACCAGAGGAAGACCAGTCTTCAGCGCCTGCTGCAGCATTTGCTCGGACCAGGCCGAGCGCCCCATGCCGGGGCCAACAACCAGAACAGTGGGTTTACTTAACAAAGGCTCTAACTCTTGGCCCGAAGGCACCCCTGATACCATGACTTCCGGCCTGCGTGCCAGAATAGCGGAGACATGCTCCGGCCGGGTGGCCACACTAACAAGCCCCGCCCCTACTCGCGCGGCCGCCTCTGCCGCCATTAGCGGCGCACCACCCATGCCCACGTCACCACCAATAATCATCACATGGCCAAAATCACCTTTATGTGCATCGGCTTCACGGTCATCCAGTACGCCTGCAAATTGGCTCAAGTCCAGCCGCTTTAGTGAAGACTCGCCCCGTTCAAGTAAAGCGTCTTCCACACCAAGGTCGTCAAAATGCAGCTCACCACAATGTGCAGGACCTTTAGCGGTAAGCAAACCGCGCTTCACCCCCAAAAACGTGATGGTATTGTGCGCATTAACCGCGCATTCACCGATTGCACCGGAATCAGCGGCCAAACCAGAAGGTAGGTCCAGGGCAAAAACGGGCAGACCGGAATTGTTGATTTGACCTATGGCTGCCGCATAACTCCCCTTCAACACACCGGGCTTAAACCCGGTGCCCAGCAGAGCGTCTACAATAACTCCCTCCTCTGGCGCGTTTTCTTCAGACCATGCCAGGCAGGAAACCCCCGCAGCTTCTGCATAATCAAACGCGGCTCTTGCCAGCGCATTCGGCGCGGGGGGCGATCCCACTAGAAAAACCTCAACATCAATATTTCTTTGTGCTGCCAAAGCCGCCAGAACATATCCGTCACCGGCATTATTGCCAGACCCGCAATAAATCGATATTTTCCCTGTCCCCGACTCCAGCGCCGGGTAAAGAGCCACCAAGGTATTAAACGCCGCCCGTCCTGCACGTTTCATTAATTGGATTGCAGGGATACCCTGGTCTTCAATTGCCATTCGTTCCAGCTCCAAAACCTGAGCTGCGGTAAATAATCGGGTGGGCAATAACGGTAATGCCATGGTTTCCATGCAATGTTCTCTAAAGGCGGTGTAATATGCGGGTATTGTAAAGGACTTGTTCTAAAACCGTAACTTAAACCCCCAGGCTCAAGTAAATTCCACGTTGAGCTCTCACAGACTGCAAATCATGCCAATACCACCACTGCCCACTACGCCAGACCTTGTGTCACTAGCGGCCGACATTAAACGCTGGGGCAAAGAGCTGGGGTTTCAGCAAGTAGGCATTTCTGACGGCTTGCTCGGAGAGCACGAAGACCGCTTAAAAGACTGGCTGGCAAAAGGTTATCAAGGCGACATGAACTGGATGGCAGCACACGGCAACAAACGTAGCCGTCCCCAAGAGCTGCTGCCTGGTACCGTCCGGGTTATTTCCTTCCGAATGGATTACCTGCCGGGCGATACCCAACAAATTCAGGTTCTCAAACAGGCTGATAAAGCCTATGTCTCTCGTTATGCACTCGGCAGAGACTACCACAAGCTGATTCGCAAACGACTGGCGCAATTAGCCAGTAAAATAGAAAGCGCGATACCTGATGCGATTCAGAGACCCTTTGTTGACAGCGCCCCGGTCATGGAGCGCCCTCTCGCGGAAAAAGCGGGACTTGGCTGGGTTGGCAAACACTCTTTGTTGATCAACAGCCAGGCTGGCAGTTGGTTTTTTCTGGGTGAGCTTCTTACCAACCTACCTCTCCCTATAGATCAGAGCCATGAACCCAATCAATGCGGGGAATGTAATGCCTGTCTGAAAGTGTGCCCCACTGACGCGTTTCCCAGCCCCTATGTGTTAGACGCCAGACGGTGTATTTCCTACCTGACCATCGAAAACAAAGGCATTATTCCCCTTGAGTTTCGCGAGCCCATTGGCAACCGCGTATTTGGCTGTGACGACTGCCAGGCGATTTGCCCCTGGAATAAATATGCCAAACCCACCACTGAAACGGATTTCCTACCGAGGCACCATTTGGGCAGCAGCGACTTGATCGACCTGTTTAACTGGTCTGAGTCAGAGTTTTTGAAGAGAACAGAAGGCTCCGCCATCAGGCGTGTGGGTTACGAAGGTTGGCGCCGCAATCTAGCAATTGGCTTGGGCAATGCGCCTTCCGATATCCGTATAATTGAAGCGTTGAACCGTGAGTTACCTGAGGCTAGCCCGCTTTTACAAGAGCACCTGCAGTGGGCCCTGAGCCAACAGGCCAAACCCACACATCGGCGCAAACGCAAGATAAAGGCCCCCTGAAACCCCTTTGGCTAACGCTTTTTTGTCTCAGGCTTTTTTGTCGCTGCCAATAAACGTATTGCGATAATGAATCAGCTCATTGATCGAATCGCGAATGTCGTCCATGGCCAGATGCGCTCCAGACTTCCTAACGCCAGCCAACACCTCCGGCTCCCAGCGCCGCGCCAGTTCTTTAATCGTACTGACATCCAAATTGCGATAGTGAAAGTACTCTTCCAGATCGGGCATATAGCGCGCCAGAAAACGTCGGTCCTGGCAGATTGAATTACCGCAAATGGGTGACTTTCCTGCTGGCACCCACTGCTTGAGAAAATCGATTGTTTGTTGTTCCGCGCTCGCGGCGGAGGTCTGGCTGGTTCGTACACGTTCGGTCAGGCCAGACTTGCCGTGCTGCCGCGTATTCCACTCATCCATGCCATTGAGGATCTCATCGCTCTGGTGAACAGCCAGAATCGGGCCTTCAGCCAGTATATTAAGCGCCGAATCCGTCACGATGGTCGCAATTTCAATAATCACATCCTCTTCCGGGCTGAGGCCAGTCATTTCCAGGTCAATCCAGATCAAATTATTTTCACTGCTCATAAAGTTGTTTTCCACTACAATAACGAATACGTCGCACAATAGACCTTACAGCGAAAACACACAAGCCTAAGCACCGACACTCATTATATGACAAAACGCAAATTGACCCGCCGTCAAGCCTGGCGTATCAGCAAGATCCAACAAGAACGCGAAGCCAGGGCCGGGAAAAAAGAGACTCTCGCAGGGACTGCCGACGAAGGGGAGCTCGGGCCTGAACAGTTTGGCCTGATTATCGCCCACTTTGGCAAACTCATCGACGTTGAACCCATTCAGTCTGCCTCGGCAACGGAATCGCTTCCGGTTACCCAACAGGGCGCGACCGCATCCGATATCCGGCGCTGTCACTTTCGCGCCAATCTCGGCTCTCTTGTCACAGGAGACAGAGTTATTTGGCGCGCCAGCAGCACCGGCGGAGTGATCGTTGCTCGACAGGAACGTATCTCTGCACTCAGCCGACCAGATCCCTATGGCGATATGAAAACTATTGCGGCCAATATTGATCGTATTTTTATTGTGATCGCTCCTTTCCCTGAAGTGGTAGCCAATTTGATTGATCGCTACCTCGTCGCGGCGGAAACAACCGGCATTACACCCATTCTGCTGCTCAATAAATCTGACCTCATCAGTGATGCTAATCGCGATAAGTTGACTGGTTTAATGACAAGTTATGAAGCGCTGGGTTACCAAACCCTATCTGTGTCTACGCAAACCGGAGAGGGACTGGAGGAACTTAAACACGCCCTTGCCAACTACACCAGCGTATTTGTTGGGCAGTCCGGAGTGGGAAAATCCTCCTTGGTTAATGGCCTGCTACCCGACACTCAAATCAAAGTTGGCGGGCTTACAGAACAAACTCAACAAGGGACACACACCACAACCACAGCCCAACTTTATCACTTCCCGGGTGGGGGCCAATTAATTGACTCCCCGGGGATTAGGGAGTTTGGCCTGTGGCATATGTCGCCTCAGCAAGTACTAGAGGGGTTTGTTGAAATCAGACCTTTCCTTGGCCATTGCAAATTTCGAGACTGCATGCATGAAAGCGAACCCAAATGCGCCATTAACCAGGCTGTAGAAATGGGAGAGATTTCAATCGCGCGATTCAGTAGCTACCGGTACATTCTCAGCACTCTGGAAGAAGACAAACACTAACAAATTTATGCAAAGTGGCTAACCAAAACACAGCGCCTGGTTTACAATGGCCACCCACACACTACACCGTCTGCAGGTACTATGAATTTCGTCATTGAAACATCAGAGCTTCGCACACTACTCGAAACCCAATCATCAGCGAAGAGACTCCTGATCGATGTCTCGAGTGAGCAAAGTTATCTCGCGGGCCACATTCCCGGTTCACTGCACTTACTGCCAGGCAGACTGATGAGCGGCGAGAAACCTGCCCCGGGCCGACTGCCCTCCAAAGAAACATTGGAACAAGTTATGTCCTCCCTAGGCTTAGAACCCGACACTGAAGTGATTGCCTATGACGATGAGGGTGGAGGTTGGGCCGGGCGACTACTATGGACACTCGATGTGTTAGGTCATAAAAACTACCGGTACCTCAACGGCGGAAAAGTCGCATGGCGCAGCGATGGGCTGCCACTGGAGTCCACCCCAAACACGCTGAGCCCCAGCCAGTACACCGCTCGAATCGATACCCGCTTGCAAGTAGAGATTCCAGACATATTGGCAGGCCTCAACAACGGCACCCTCACGGTGTGGGACGCACGAAGCCCCGAAGAATACAGGGGTGAAAAAGTGCTGGCTCTAAAAGGCGGGCATATTCCCGGCGCGATCAATTGCGAGTGGACCCGCATGATGGACCCTGACAATGGCCTACGTTTTCGCAGCGATGCAGAAAGCCAACTAAAATCTCTGGGCCTCGAGCAGGGACAGAACATAGTCACTCACTGCCAAAGTCATCACCGCTCTGGTTTCACTTATATTCTCGGAAAAAAGTTGGGTTTTACTATCAACGCTTATGCCGGCTCTTGGTCTGAATGGGGCAACCATCCAGACACTCCAGTGGAAACTTCACTATGAATCAAAAACTATTTTCTGCCGTTCAATATCTCGTTCCACAACATGCTTTGTCTCGCGCTGCGGGCTGGTTAGCCAATACCACTGTTCCCTGGATCAAAAACCCGTTTACCCAATGGTTTGTCAAACAATTCAAAATAGACATGTCAGAGGCTGCGGAAGAAAACCCACTGGCCTATGAAAATTTCAACGCCTTTTTTACCCGAGCCCTGAAACCGGGGTCGCGGGAAATTTGCGAGGACAAAAACAGTATCGTTTTCCCCGCCGATGGTGCAATTAGCCAATTGGGGGATATTGAATACGGCCGAATTTTCCAGGCAAAAGGACAAGATTACAGCCTAACAGAGTTAGTCGGCGGCAATGCAGAACTTGCACAGGATTTTGTTGGGGGAAGTTTCGCGACTGTGTATTTGTCGCCTAAAGACTACCACCGTGTGCACATGCCTTTCTCTGGAAAATTACGCACAATGATCCACGTTCCGGGCGACTTGTTTTCTGTCAACGAGGCAACCGCCAACCACGTGCCTAGATTGTTCTCTCGCAATGAACGGGTAGTCGCAATCTTTGATACCAGCGCCGGCCCCATGGCCGTCGTTTTGGTGGGCGCCATGATTGTTGCCAGCATCGAAACTGTTTGGGCCGGCCAAATTACGCCACTGGCAAAAAGTGTGCGCGAATGGCATTACCCTCAAACAGACGTCGAGCTGAACAAAGGTGATGAGATGGGCCGCTTCAAATTAGGCTCTACTGCCATCGTTTTGTTTGGACCGGATGCCGCTAGTTGGAGCGATGCGTTGTCGGCGGGTTCTCAGACCCGAATGGGTGAAAAAATGGGAGAAACGAGTTAGCGGCGAAGCAGTTTAGAGAGCCAACCTTTCTTTTCTTTCTTAAATAAGTATTCGTCGCGAATGGTCGCGACGTCGACATCGTAAGTTCCGGGCTCAAGGTCTTGGGCAATTTCGATTTTTTCTATTTCGTTAAATCGAACCTTGCCCTCATCAATCAATTTCTGTTTTTCTGCGTCGTCTTTTGACATATCCAATAATTGATAAGTGCTTAGTGGTCGCTTGGTGGCGTCCATCACCAGCATTACCTTGGGTTTCAATCGGCGACTAAAATTTTGCTCAACCACAACACCGACTTCACCCGAGGTTAATTCAACTAATGTACCCGTGGGGTACAAGCCAATTGCCCGTATGAACTCAATGACCAGCTCTTCCTGGAACTCAATATTCCGCAACTCATATAAATTACTCACGGCCCTTGATGGCGCCAGAGGCAAGGACTCACCACGAGGATTGGTGGTTTCATCATAGTACGTAACAATGCCCGCCACTTTACCCAGAAGAGGAATCTTATCGCCCGTTAGGTGCTGCGGAAACCCACTACCGTTCAGGCGCTCACAGTGGGTTTTAACGACGCTGATTACACGCGGCTCGACCCCTTGGGTAGCACGCAATATATCGGCGCTGTGCTCAACAAAAGATTGATACTCTTGTTCTTGCGCCACGTTGCGCTGCTTATTTTCCAGCAGCGCAGTATCCAATTTCAATTTTCCGACATCCTTGAGCAATACACCCAGCGCGAGGGCATCCATATCTTTTTTACTCAAGCCGATATGGCGCCCAAACATAATGGCCCAAATTGCCGAACGCACAGAGTGAGCGTAGGTATGCTCATCGGACTCACGAACGCGGGAAAGCCAAGTGAATGCATCGGGGTTGCGCACAACACTATCAACCATCTCTCCAGCAGCTCGCTTGGTTTGCTGGATTGATACCGACAGGTCACCGTCGATCTGATTCATAACATCCCCAATCGCCTTAAAAACGTTGCGATGGAGCGTTTGGGCCTGCTGAACTTCCTTTTTGAGGGGCGTGCTTTCTATGTAAATATTGCGACTAATTTTGAGGGCGGCAACTGAAACATTTGAAGCGACCTTTCGGGCCTTACGACCTGCCTTAGACAGAGGGCCCGCTTTTGAACCGGAGTGCGATTTAACGCCACTCGATACAGGATCATGAGTTCTCAGGTGGGTTGCAACAGGCCGATCACCCTTAACAACATCAATATGGACATAGTTACAATGGGTTTTGAGATCCTTAATTTCATCCAGATCCCGGATATAAAAGCCTTGTAGAGGAAAGGGGGTTTGCGTCCACGGGCGGTCCAACTTGGCAACAAACATACCAATAGTTAGTTCATTAACGTCTACTTTGACGGTTTTAACGCCCACGCATGCATCCTCGCTGTTTGCGTTTGCTCTCTTTCCGCAGGTGACTATTTCGAATATCTAGCTAAGTCTACAGTTTGCCTCAAAATACAGCGTAAAACCGAGACCTAGCCAACAAATCTACCTCTCCATTCATAGCATGGGTTTAGCTTTAAAATCAATAACTTATTTCTGACTGTGAAAGTCAGCAGAGAACTCGTGCACAGCCTCAATAAAGACACCCGCTCGGGCAGGATCCACCTCAGGCGTGATACCGTGCCCCAAATTAAAGACATGGCCGTCTCCCGGGCCAAAACGCTCCAAAATGGTGCGCACTTCCTGCCGTATTCTCTCGGGTTTAGCATAGAGTATGGTTGGATCCATGTTGCCCTGCAAAGCAACTTGCGAACCAACGCGTTTACGCGCCACCCCAATGTCCGTTGTCCAGTCCAGCCCGAGGCAATTGGCCCCAGTGTCAGCCATAGACTCCAGCCACTGCCCACCACCTTTTGTAAATAAGATAACCGGCACATTACGCCCATCATGATGTTTGATCAAACCCTCAACAATCTTATGCATGTACTGCAAAGAAAACTCCCGATAGGCATCGTGAGACAGCGCCCCGCCCCAAGTGTCGAAAATTTGAACAGCCTGCGCACCCGCCTTAATTTGGGCATTCAGATACAAAGTGACTGACTGCGCCAGCTTATCCAGCAACTGGTGCATGACTTCCGGCTCGTTATAAGCCATTTGCTTGGTTCTACGGAAATCCTTACTGGAGCCGCCTTCCACCATATAGGTCGCCAGTGTCCAGGGACTCCCGGAAAAGCCAATAAGCGGCACCCGACCATTCAGCTCTCGACGAATCGTACTGACTGCATCCATCACATAGGAAAGATCTTGCTCTGGTTTAATGACCTCCAGCTGCTCAATCGCCTTCGCATCCCGCACCGGCTTCCTGA
>CAJWCA010000171.1 GCA_913020395.1 uncultured Cellvibrionales bacterium
GATATCGAAGCTCATCCCCAGAATGCCAGAATCGTGCAATCTGGACACATCGGCGAAGTTAAAAAAAGCATCGAAAGTGGAGTCGAAGATCCTCGCCAAGTAGTAACTAATTACGTGATGGCGGGTATCGAAAGTGGCGAGATCACAAACCGCGAAGAGTTGGTAAACCATCTTAAAAAGGCAGGGTTTGAAGTTCCAAGAATTGGCAAAGATTACATCACCGTAGCAGATCCAGATCTGCCTCAACCAAAAAACAAATGGGTATTTTGCGAAAGTTGGTAAAGCAGGCAGATTCCCTCGTTCATGCGGGGGACCCCGATCGAGAGGGGCAGCTCCTGGTCGATGAGTTGATTAATTACCTTGGAGTAAAAGGCGCCAAAAAAAACGGTATTCAACGTGTCTTAATCAGCGATTTGAATCCCAACGCGGTGCGTCGATCCCTATCACAGTTGCGCAGTAACCGAGAGTTCATTCCGCTGTCGACCTCTGCGCTCGCACGATCGCGGGCCGATTGGCTTTACGGTATCAACCTGACCCGGGCCTGCACTTTGCAGGGGCGTAAGGTCGGTTACAACGGGGTATTGTCTGTTGGCCGAGTACAGACTCCGGTATTGGGGCTCGTGGTAAGGCGAGATCAAGAGATAGAGGCATTTGTGTCTAAACCATTTTACGATGTGCTTGCGCTCATTCAGACCCAGGACGATCAAAAACAACAATTTAAAGCCAAGTGGCTTCCCAGTGAAGCTTGTCAGCCCCACATGGACGAAGAGGGCAGAGTACTTTCCCGAGCCCTTGCAGAAAATGTTGTTCAGCGCATTGAGGGTAAACCGGCTACCGTTAAAACTTTAGAATCGAAACCCAGCCGCCAGTCTCCCCCTTTACCGTTCAGTTTATCTGCACTTCAAATTGAAGCCGGCAAACGTTTTGGTATGAGCGCAAAACAAGTATTGGATCACGCGCAGTCTCTTTATGAGCGCCATAAAGTCATCACTTACCCCAGATCAGACAGTCGGCATCTCCCTTTGGAGCAGCATGATATGGCGTCGTCAGTGATGGGAGCAATTGCCAAAGCAAACACAGCGCTGGACAAGGCGGTAAAGGCTGCCGATGCACACTTGAAAAGCAAAGCGTTTAACGACAAAAAAGTGGATGCGCATCATGCCATTATTCCCACTGCCAAGGCCATAAGTGCCGGTCGACTCAGCGCTCAGGAGCTAAAGTTATACGAATTGATTGCAAGACAATACCTTGCGCAATTTTATAGCGATCACCTGTATACAGACACAAAGGTCACCTTGGATATTGCCGGGGGTCAGTTTAGGGCAAGGTCACGAATGGTGAGAGAGTTGGGCTGGAAGGCCTTGTTGGGTCGAGAGAAAAAATCGGGGGAGGGCGATACAGGCGACCATGTCAGTGAACACTTACCGACGCTGTCAGTGGGGCAGGTTCTCCAGTGTATAAAAGGGGAGTGCCTGGAAAAACAGACCCAGGCGCCCAAGGCTTTTACCGATGCCAGCTTGTTAGCGGCAATGACCGGCATCGCTCGTTTTGTCAGCGATAGTGAACTTCGAAAAGTATTAAAAGAGACTGACGGGCTGGGCACAGAAGCCACAAGGGCAGGTATCATTGAGCTTCTGTTCAAGCGCCGATTCCTGACGAGGCAAGGCAAACAAATTCGGTCCACTGAGGCGGGCAGGGGCTTGATCGACAGCTTGCCCGTGCAGACTACTCGGCCAGACATGACCGCTCAGTGGGAAGCTACGCTGAATGCAATGGTCAGCCGGACAGCACATTATAAAGATTTTATGGGGGACTTGATTCCCGGTCTCACGACACTGGTGGAAAAGAGTAGCACCACCTTGCCAGTTGCCCTAAAGGGGGTTAAGTCGGCGCCAATAAAAAGACGCAAACCCAAGGCAGTTAAAAAACCGCGTGCAAAAAAACTGAATGCAAAGTAATTATTTTATCAGCGGTGATTGATCAAGAGGGTAGGTAAATCCCCACTGTTTAAATAGAGACTTCATTTTTTTGCTGCCTGCAATCTCAGGCATGCGTGCATCCCAGATTTCACGTAATCTTTCGCCTTTGGGTGTATTGGCAAAGGCGGGGTATAACCACTCGGTTTTGAACTCGTGAATAACAAGAGCATCATCATTGGGGAAGTAAGCTTTTTTAGCGAGAGTAGCGTCAATTTTTGGGTCCAGGAAATAATCTATCCGCCCGATTTTCAGCATTTTTAACATGTTCAATCGATTGTCTACTTCGACTTTGAGCATGGGTACGTCGACATATTTCTGATAGTCATAACCTGTAATCCATGCCACTTTTTTTCCGGACAGGGAGTTTATATTTTTGAAGGCAGGCTGCTTCGACCTGTCAAAAACAATTGAAATAATTTCTGCATCGTAATGCCATGTAGGGTAAAGAGGGAAGTCTTTTTCATTCAGGGCTGAGGCGACCCAGGCGTCGGCCAATCCGCGGCGCACATAATTGACGGCATCCTCATAATCCATCGTATCTGTTTCAACACGAACACCCGCCGGTTCGAAGACGTAACGAAATATATCCCAGTAGAGACCCTGTCCGTCACTTTGAGTTGCCCGAATCCACTCTTCGCTGACCAAACGAATCGACGTGGGTTCTTCGCCCTCACTTGGATTAGCAATGAAGGCAAGTAAGCAGCAGAGCAACAAATGTTTCAGAGTAGTCATGGGTGTACTGTTGCACCTATTTTTGGCTCTTAAATAGCTTCGTTGTAGAGGCCTTGGTGGACGTAGTTGAGGTTGTGGCTAGAGTAGAGGTTTTTAACGCCTCTTGCCAGTGGGCCTACAGTGAGATTGTGTCGCATTTCCATGCCTCAAGCCGAGGTAATATTATGGAGGCGCAATTTGTCTGCGATGGTTGTGTGGGAAACACCAAGGCGCTTAGCGAGTTTTCTAGAGCTTGGGTAGCGAGGGTATAACTGCCTGAGCAGATCTGCTTCAAAGGTCTGTTGAGCGGCTTTCCAGTTTTCGGGTTCGTTTTGTGTCGTGGTGTCGAGCGTGTCCGCATCAATGCCACCGTTGTGTAACTCCTCTGCGCCGATTGTATGGGTCTGACACAGCGCAACCGTGCGGAATAGCAGGTTTTCCAGCTGCCTGACATTGCCGGGCCATGGGTGCGATTGAAGAATGTCGAGTGCCTCTGCACTCAGGCGGGGAGGGGGGCACTCTATCTGGGCTGCGGCCTGTTTGACAAAGAGCGTCGACAGTTGAGCGATGTCACTGCGCCTGTCCCTCAGAGCGGGCAGCTGAAGATTTAATACATTGAGTCGATACATCAAATCTTCTCGGAACATAGACTGAGAAACCATGGCTTCAAGGTTCCTGTGGCTGGCACAAATTATACGCACCTTAACCTTTCGTTCCTCTTTGCCGCCAACCCGCCGGAAACTGCCGTCTTGAATAAAACGCAGTAACTTCGCCTGAACATAAACCGACATCTCACCTATTTCATCCAGAAACGCGGTGCCGCCATCTGCGAGCTCAAGCAGGCCGGGTTTACCGCTGCGGTCTGCGCCACTGAAGGCGCCGGGGGCATATCCAAACAGTTCGCTCTCTACCAGATTTTCGGGCAAAGCCGCGCAGTTCAAGGTTAAAAAGGCTGAGGCGTGCCAAGGGCTGGCTTGGTGGATTGCCCGGGCAAATAACTCTTTGCCGGTGCCGGTTTCTCCCTGAATCAGCAGTGGGGCGTGGATAGAGGCAAACCTCAGTGCCCGCTCTTTGGTATTCATTAGCGGGCGCGATTCACCGGCGATACTGGCAAAACCGTCGCTGCCTCGCCCCTGAATCTTCGAGATCTGATGCCCTAAACGGTGGGTGGCCTGTAGTCGAATCATTTGATCTACAGAAGATGACTCCTCCGACTGATCGCTGTGACTGAATATAGGTTTCCGTTCCAGCAGGTAGGTCTGCTCGGCCAAGCTGACCTCGGTTGTTTGGTCTGCTGGGAAATTGAGATTGATTGGGTAGTCCTGATTGTCGATGAGAAAGTCTGTGATCGGGCGGCCCTGCAGGGCCTGCTCGTCTAACTTGAGGGGTTTGGTCGCCGCGGCATTCGCAGAGAGGATGTCACCCTGGGCGTCAATCGCAAAAACGGGGTCGGGCATGGTAGATAAAAGGGCGTCCAGGTGGCGTCTGCGTCGCTCTTTAGGTAGCAAGTCAATTCGCCTTATGCGTTGCACACCTTCCACGGTCAGTAGTGCATTGGAAATGTCTCCGAGCAGGGGCGGCGTCAGATTGGGTAGGTCGATGTAGATGTGTTCGGCAACCACTTCCAGTGCTGCCAGATCCTGAGACTGTTCAGCAAGGCAGGCGAGTACTTCATGGGTAATGCCGAAGCGGTTGATGACGACGATTTCAATATTCATGGCGCGGCCCGTGGAAGAAATTCTTTACAGTGGAAGAATTATCTTACAGTGCTCTGCGGCTGATAGAAATAGGGTTTATCGGAGATGGCTCTCTTTGCTGTAAGGAATATCTTACGCCGTCATCAGGGGATTGATGCTGATTTTATCTAAGCTTTTGATAATTAAAGGAAATATATAGTTGGCATGTACATTGAAAAGCTAAGGTATATTCACAGCGATTGGACAACGATAATGAAAAAGACATTTGGCTCCGGCACACCTGGTTTTGCAACTCGGGCAATACACAAAGGATACGACCCCATGAGCCATCAAGGCGCTTTGGTGCCTCCAGTGTATATGACCTCAACCTATGCATTTCCAGACACCGCCAATGGCGGGGATCGATTCGCTGGAGAACAGGACGGCTATATCTATGGCCGTTTGGGCAATCCTACCCAAGCCTTGCTGGAAGAGCGACTGGCGTCATTAGAGGGCGGTGAGGCAGCATTGGCTGTCGCCTCAGGAATGGGCGCTATCACTTCTGCCATCTGGTCCCTGGTTGAGCCCGGTGATGAGGTGATCGCCGACAAGACACTCTATGGCTGCACCTTTGCTTTCTTTCAGCACGGTTTGACCAAGTTCGGCGTAACGGTGACTTATGTCGACCTGACTCAGCCCGAGGCACTGGCCGCAGCGCTCAACGAAAAAACCAAGGTGGTTTATTTTGAAACCCCTTCAAACCCCAATAATCGTTTGGTTGATATTGCGGCAATTTCCGATATTGCGCATACCAGCTGCGCCACCGTGATTGTCGACAACACTTATTGCACCCCCTATCTGCAACAGCCCATCAGCCTGGGGGCAGACTTGGTTGTTCACTCGGCGACAAAATACCTGGGTGGCCATGGAGACCTGGTGGCGGGTGCCGTTATTGGCTCCAAAGAGTCGATAGAGACTATTCGTTACGTGGGTTTGAAAGATATGACCGGCGCTGTGATCGCGCCCATGGACGCCTTCCTCATCATGCGGGGGCTGAAAACACTCGAGCTGAGAATGGATCGGCACTGTGCCAGCGCCCATGCGGTTGCAACACAAATTGCCGAGCACAAAGCGGTGGAGCGGATTTACTACCCGGGTCTCAAAGAGAGCTCGCAGCACGCGTTGGCCAAACGACAAATGCATAACTTTGGCGGCATGATCGCCTTTGAATTGAAAGGCGGGCTGGAGGCGGGCGTAAAATTCATGGACGCCCTGCAGTTGGTGACCCGTGCCGTCAGCCTTGGCGATGCGGAAACCTTAGTGCAACACCCGGCGAGCATGACGCATTCACCCTATACTCCAGAAGAGAGGGCTGAATTTGGGATTAGTGATGGTCTGGTCAGGCTGTCAGTGGGCTTGGAAACGCTGTCTGATATACAGGTCGATATCGATCGAGCTCTCGACGCACTGGGCCATTCTGCCTCTATATGCTCTCTGTCAGGGAGGGCTTTTGCAGCGAGTGCCTAGGAATATATAACCTGATTTTAGTTGGATTTCGGTATATTTAGTCTATTTGTATCGGAGTCTGACTTAATTAGGTGAGTTTAACCTCGATATATGACATAGGATAGTGGCTCCATTGTTCGTAGCGAGCCCCACTCAATCATGATCTCTCAACAGTCCATTCTCGACAGTTTGCCTCCCCATTTACGCCCATTTGTGGCGACCCAGGACTACAGCGCTTATACCGCGCGCGACCATGCGGTGTGGCGTTTTCTGATGACGGAGCTCAGTCAAACCCTGAGCAAGAGCGCTCACCCTGTCTACTTGGAAGGGCTCCGACAGACCGGCATTAATCTGGATGGAATTCCTCGCATTGAAGAAATGAACACCTGTCTGTCAGAGATTGGTTGGCGGGCGGTGGTTGTGGATGGTTTTGTACCACCCGCAATTTTTATGGAGTTCCAGGCTAGAAGAGTGTTGGTCATCGCAGTGGATATGCGCTCCATAGACCACATGCTTTATACCCCCGCGCCCGATATCGTTCACGAGTCCGCCGGGCACGCCCCTTTTATCATCGACATCGATTATGCAGAATACTTGCAACGTTTTGGTGAGCTTGGCATGCGAGCAATCGCCAGCGACGCCGACATGGCGGTTTACGAAGCCATCCGTTGTCTGTCTATTGTTAAGGAGTCTCCCTCCTCGAGTGACGCGGAGATACAGGCGGCGGAAAACGCATTGCAGGCGGCCTCTGCAGCCAACACTGTGCCTTCCGAGGCGGCCTTGCTGGCGAGGTTACATTGGTGGACAGTGGAGTACGGTCTGGTCGGCTCGGTGGAAGATTATAAAATTTATGGAGCGGGTTTGTTGTCGTCTCTGGGGGAAAGTGTTAACTGCCTCAACGATGACCGAGTAAAAAAATTGCCGCTAACCGTGGATGCCATTAACTGCAACTACGATATTACCTCTGAACAAACACGTTTGTTTGTGGCCAAGGATTGTCGCCACCTCTCCCAGGTTCTGGAAGAATTTGGTCGTCATATGTGTGTCAATCAGGGCGGCGCCAGCAGCTTGAAACAGGCGGTTGAAGCGGCAACCGTCAATACCGCGGAGTGCAATTCCGGACTGCAAGTTAGCGGCCAATTCAGCCGTGTGCTGGAAGATGCCGTTGGCAACGTGATCTACTTTAATACCACCGGCCCCAGCCAGTTGGCCTACCAAAACGAACAGCTGAAAGGCCATGGCGTAGACTTTCACGCCTCGGGCTTCGGTAGCCCTCTAGGTCGATTGCAATCGATGAGCCGCTGCCTGTCGGTTTACACCATCGATGACCTGAAAGCGCACAACATTGTTGTGGGCGAGCCTGTTGAGTTGGTCTTCTTGTCCGGTGTAAAAGTTGCAGGCGTGTTAAATAAAATTTTGCGCAGAGACCAGAAAAATATTCTGTTCACCTTTGGTGACTGCACTGTGACCTCGCTAGAAGGCGACATCTTGTTTGATCCCGACTGGGGTGTTTTTGACATGGCCGTTGGGGATAGTGTGGTGTCGGTGTATGGCGGATCTGCCGACAGCATCGCCTTTCCTTTGTATAAAGAGCCGTCCAAACAATCGGGTGCTCCCCAGGCACTGGATGCCGAGAGTCAATTGCTGATGCCTTTTTATGAGCAGGCTGCTGAGCTTCGTAGCTCCAATGCTTCAGAGAAAGGCGAAGCGCTAGTGAATCTTATCGAGCGCACGGGTTCAATCGAGTCTGTAGACTGGTTGCTGAATTATGAACTACTGACCCTGGCCGATGAGTTCGAGCTTGGGGCGGCAGTGGCGGACACATTGTTGGCGCGTCTTAATGTACAAGCTGGCAGCGGCGAGAACGATACTGCACGCTTGATAGAGTATGGCCTCAAGCGCAGGGCAGGGAATGGTTGTTCTTCATCTCTTTGAGATTGAAGCTGGATTCAATGGTTTTCACACCGGGGAATTTGAGAATGTGTTGCATGGCGATTTCAGAAAAGTGATCCATGTTGCGAGCGACTACTTTCATTAGGTAGTCATAACTACCCGACATGGCGTGGCATTCAATGACATGGTCTTCCGCCTTGACACACTCGGTGAATTTGGCTTCGTCGTAGCTCGTTTGGTCTTTCATGGTCACTTGCACAAAGGCGGTGATATCCAAACCTAATTGGCGCTGGTCAATGACAGCGACGTAACTTTTAATTAAGCCGCTCGTTTCCATTTGTTTGACTCGCCGAAAGCAGGGTGATTCCGACATGCCAACCGCTTCGGCCAGGCGGGCGTTAGAGACGCGACTGTTTTCTTGCAGCATAAAGAGAATTTGGCGTTCAGCAGGGGATAATTCCACGGTCTTATTCCAAAATTACAGGTGAATGGGAAATATTTCACCTGTCACAGTAGGTTTTTTACAGTAAATGTTCAAGTCCTTCCTCCGCAGGCAATGAACAGAGGGTACGAGTTTATGTTACGTAAAGTTATCGTCGATGTTGAAAATCAATGTCTGCATTTTTCGGCGGCACATTTCACCATATTTTCTGCGACAGAACGCGAGCGCCTGCACGGACATAACTATACCGTGCGGGCCAAGGTTGAATCAGAAATTCGCAGCAAGGGCATGGCCTTTGATTACAATGAATTAAAGTGTGCATTGCATGCCGTGTGTAAAACGCTGGACGAATATACCTTGCTTCCCGGCCGCTCGGAATTTTTACAGATTGAAGAGGAGGGGGAATATTACGCGGCGAGTTTTAACGGCCAGAAGATGCTCTTGCTGAAAACCGACACCTTGGTATTGCCGATGGAAAACATTAGTGTTGAAGAGTTAGGTCATTATATTATTGAGCAACTCAGGAGTGACGGTCTGATGACCGCGCTCGATATTAAACGAATGGAACTGTCGGTAGCCTCGGGTCCCGGTCAGAGAGTGGTGAGTTTATATGAAAAATAAATTATTAGTTATCACGGGTGCCAGTCGAGGCATTGGTCGGGAAGCCGCTTCACTGTTTTGCCGTTCCGGTTTTACGGTTGTCAATTTATCCCGCTCGCCCTGCGATCTGCCCTCTGCTCTGAATATTCCTCTGGATTTGTCGGATCCTGACTGGCCCGAGGGCACGGTAGAGCAATTGCGCAATGCCGCACAGGACGCCGAGGAAGTTTGTCTGGTTCACTGTGCCGCGATGTTGGAAAATGATTCGATAGAAACGCTGGATGCCGATACTTTACGGCGGGTGCTGGAAGTGAATGTCGTGGCGCCGCAGAAACTCAATCAGGCTCTTTTGCCCGTGATGAAGGCGGGTTCTTCGATTCTTTACGTGGGTTCGACACTGGCTGAAAAAGCCGTTCCAAACGCTTATTCCTATGTGCTAAGTAAACATGCCGGCGCTGGAATGATGAAAGCGAATTGCCAGGATTTGACGGGGCGGGGCATTCATACTGCGTCTGTATGTCCGGGTTTTACCGATACGGAAATGTTGCGTGCACACGTTGGCAATGACCCTGCCGTTCTCGCCAGCCTTGCCGAGCACTCCTCCTTTTCGCGTTTGATTGAACCTGCGGAA
>CAJWCA010000172.1 GCA_913020395.1 uncultured Cellvibrionales bacterium
AGCGGCTGCCGACGTAAACCAGGTTTCCGGGTCCGCTTCGAGCAAACCGAGCTGCGCGCCTGATTTCAACAACAAACCTTTGTAATAAGGTTTTTCATCGGCGCCGGCCTTATTCAGGTTTTTAGCAATTTGATGTAATTCACTCACTGCAATGGCTGTATTCAAATCGTCCAGCAATGCCAGGTACAGGGGTTTGTCCTTGATATCGACTGACAGGTCTGCCTCAACGTCTGCGGCTTCACGCAATGCGCCATACAAAGTATCCAGGCCCGACTTAGACTGATCTAACAAACCTTTAGAAAAGTCCTGCTCTGATCGGTAGTGCGCAGAGAGCAAGGCAAAACGAATAACTTCGCCTTTATAACTCTCTAACAATTCTCGCACCGTGCGAAAATTACCGAGAGATTTCGACATTTTTTCGCCGTCGATGTTCAGGTAACCATTGTGCAGCCAATTGCGAACAAATGGCTGACCGTCATGGGCGCAGCAGCTTTGTGCCACTTCATTTTCATGGTGAGGGAAAATTAAATCTCGACCACCACCGTGAATATCAATGGTTTTGCCCAGGTGTTTTTCAATCATGACCGAACACTCCAGGTGCCACCCGGGTCGACCTCTGCCCCAGGGACTATCCCAACCGGGCTCACTGTCACTGGAAGGTTTCCAAAGCACAAAGTCGCCCGCGTATCGTTTGTAATCTGCGACTTCAACCCGAGCACCATCGAGCATGTCTTCCAGGGAGCGATTGGAGAGTTTGCCGTAGTCTTCCATAGACTGAACGGCAAACAATACGTGTCCCTCTGCTTCATAGGCATGATTCTTATCAATCAAATCAGAAATCATGGATAACATTTCAGGAATGTGATCTGTGGCCTTGGGAATAATGCTTGGCGTTAAACAACCCAGCGCGCTCATATCTTCCGCATAGGCCTGGGTATATCGCTCAGACAGCGCCGAGATGGATTCACCATTTTCCACCGCGGCTTTCATGATTTTGTCGTCGATGTCGGTGATGTTTCTTGCGTAGATCACCTCGTCATATTGAGCCTGCAAAAGGCGAAACAGAGTATCAAAAACAACTGCAGGCCGGGCGTTGCCAATATGCACCAAGTTGTAAACGGTTGGCCCACAGACATACATCGTTACCTTGCCTTCCTGTAACGGTATGAATTCGTTTTTCTGACGAGTCAGCGTATTGTGAAATTGTAATGTCATCATTTTTTCCAGTTATCTTTGAGACCAATTGCACGGTTAAAAACCGGCAACGTTTGAGTGCTATGCTCTGAGTCCAAACAGAAATAGCCCTCACGCTCAAATTGATAACTGTGTTCCGCTTCCGCACGCGCGAGACCACGTTCGGCCTTACACCCTTTCAGCACGGTCAGAGAGTCCGGATTAATGTGGTCGAGAAATTGTTTGTCACCCCCATCGGGCGCCTCATCATTGAACAGGCGGTCGTACAGGCGTACTTCGCAATCGATGTTGTCTGTTGCCGACACCCAGTGGATAACACCACGGGGGCGGATACCCTCGGGAGCATCTGCTCCTACCGTGTCAGGCACAATGGTGGCTAGAATTTCTGTGATTTCGCCCGCTTCATTTTTAACGGCCTCTTCGGCCTTAATAATGTAGGCACCACGCAGTCTAACCCACTCGCCCAAGACCAGACGCTTGAACTTTTTGCGAGACAGGGTTTGATCTTCGGTGAAGTCTGCCCGATCAATGAAGAGGGTTTGTGTAAAGGGCATCGCCCGCTCCCCCAGGTCTTCACGGTTCGGGTGCACCGGCAGTGTCATCGTTTCCTGCCAGTCTTCCGGCAAGTTAGTGAAGGTGACCTTCACGGGATCGAGAACACACATAGCCCTTGGCGCTGTCGCATTGAGATCGTCGCGCACGGCATATTCCAACATACCAACATCAATAGAGCTGGCGGATTTGGTCACGCCAATCAATTCACAGAAGTTGCGTATGGATGCTGGGCTATATCCTCTGCGACGCATACCCGATACGGTTGGCATGCGCGGATCGTTCCAAGCGTCGACATAACCCTCATCCACCAGCTGTTTAAGTTTGCGCTTGGAGGTGATCGTGTAATTCAGCTCAAGCCGGGCAAATTCGAACTGCCTGGGCCTGCTCGGCACGGGCAGGTTATCTAAAAACCAGTCATACAACGGCTTGTGATCGGCAAACTCCAATGTGCACACAGAATGACTCACACCTTCAATCGCGTCTTCCTGGCCGTGGGCAAAGTCGTAGCTGGGGTAAATGCACCACTGATCACCGGTCTGATGGTGGCTCTCTTTGCGAATTCGATACAAAATCGGGTCTCGCATTTGCATATTGGGAGAGGCCATGTCGATTTTGGCGCGCAGCACACTGTGCCCCTCTTCGAACTCGCCCTGCTTCATTCTTTCCAGCAGATCCAGGTTCTCATCCACGGATCGCTCTCGATAAGGGCTTGCTTTGCCGGGTTTGGTCGCCCAGCCACGGTAGGCACTAGACTCTTCAGCGGACAAATCACACACATAGGCCTTGCCTTCGCGCACCAGGTGCTGGGCCCACACATAAAAGGTATCAAAATAGTCCGAAGCGTATTTCACCTCTCCAGCCCATTCATAACCCAGCCAGCTCACATCCCGCTTAATGGCATCAACGTATTCCTGCTCTTCTTTAGTCGGGTTTGTATCATCAAAACGCAGATTGCACACGCCACCGAAGGTCTGGGCCAGGCCAAAATTCAGGCAAATGGCCTTGGCATGGCCTATATGCAGGTGGCCATTGGGCTCGGGTGGAAAACGCGTGATCACCTGGGCAGTGGTGCCCTCTTCCAGGTCTTTGGCGATTATTTGTTCAATGAAGTTTAGCGGTTTGCTGTGCTCGCTCATGCAGTCTCTTTGCTTAATATCCGGGAGTATAGGGTTGCTGTGGCCCATGGCCACTCAAGGGGAGGCATTATAGCGGTACTCGTGGCCAGACGCACTCCTTCCGGCAAAAGTAGTTGTTCGGCCAAGATTGTCACTCTGGCCTATAATTCAGTATCATGCCCCCCTTAATTATCTACTGCAGGTTTGAACATGATTACCCTACACACCAATTTCGGCGATATCTCCCTTGAACTCGATTTCGACAAGGCCCCTAAAACAGCGGCCAATTTCCAACAGTACGCCGAAGACGGGTTCTATGACGGCACTATTTTCCACCGTGTCATTGACGGATTCATGGTACAGGGCGGCGGTTTTGACGCTGACATGAACCAGAAAGACACCCGTGAAAACATCGAAAACGAAGCGGATAACGGCCTGAGCAATGATACCGGCACTATCGCAATGGCCCGCACCATGGACCCACACAGCGCCAGCGCCCAGTTCTTTATCAACATTAAAGACAATAACTTCCTAAACCACACCGGCAAAAACTCACAGGGCTGGGGTTATTGCGTGTTTGGCAAGGTGGTTGAGGGTATGGAAGCCGTTGATAAAATCAAAGCCGTTAAGACAGGCAATCACATGGGACATCAAGATGTGCCCGTTGATGAAGTGGTTATCAATAGCGTGACAGTGGCCTAAGCCAGTCCAACAGACCGGGAAAGGTAGCGAGAAAAAGCGATTGAATACATTATTCATTTCAGATTTACACCTGTCTGAAGAGCGCCCGGCAATTACCCGGGCATTTTTTGATTTTCTTGAGCGAGCGCTGCCCGGTGCTGATGCCCTGTATATATTGGGTGATTTTTTTGACGTGTGGCTGGGCGACGATGACGATGCCCCGCTCAGCCGGCAGGTGATAGAAAAACTGGCAGAGATTACAAGCGCTGGCACACCAGTCTATGTGATGCACGGCAATCGAGATTTTCTTCTGGGCGACGCCTTTGCCGCTGACAGTGGCGCCACCTTATTGGCCGATCCAACGGTGATTGATCTATATGGTGAAAAGGTTCTGCTGATGCACGGAGACAGCCTCTGTACAGATGATGAGGCCTACATGGCATTTCGCCAGCAGGCTAGGTCCCCTCATTTCCAGAAGGACTTGCTGTCTCGATCTCTAGCGGAACGGCGCGAGATTGCCGCTGGTTTGCGCCAGCAGAGTCAGGCGATGAACAGCCTCAAAGCGGAAGATATCATGGATGTGAACCCCTCCGAGGTGATTCAATGCTTGAATCGCCACGGGGTTGAACGACTGATACACGGACACACACACAGACCTGCCAGACACCCGGTGGAGCTTGGCAGGAATACCGGTGAACGCATCGTATTGGGCGACTGGCACACTCACGGTTGGTGCTTAAAAGTGAACAAACAAACCTATGATCTGGACTCGTTTCAAATTTAGGGCAAAGGACGGTAGAATGCGCCGCACCAGGCTGCACTGAAGCCACTGAGGACACGAATGGACATAGAAAAGATCGACCCCACTGCGTTTCGCACCGCGCTCGGGCAATTTCCCACCGGCGTCACGATCATTACCACACTGGATGATCAGGGCGATCGAATTGGCGTGACCGCCAGCAGCTTCAATACCGTGTCTCTCGATCCGCCTCTGGTCCTATGGAGTATCGACAAAAGCGCCTACAGCTACGATTGTTTCGTGAACTGCAAGCATTTTGCCATTCACGTGCTCTCCTCCGAACAGGCGGAGCTGTCCGACTTATTTGCCCAAACGGGTGCCGATAAATTCGACCAGCTGCAATGCACAACGGGCCGTGCCAACCTACCGATTCTGCCGGAATACGCAGCCTGTTTTGAGTGTGACATCGAGCACCGCTACGCCGGCGGAGACCACACCATTTTGGTTGGCAGGGTGCGGGCCTTCCACAGCCACGACGCCGAACCCCTGCTGTTCCATCGCGGGCGATATGCCGAGATAAGCTGAGCCCCGTATGACTTCACAGCCCCTCTCAGAACAATGGCGCCAACGATTTGGCGGCATCGCACGCCTTTATGGTGACTCTAGCCTCAACGCCCTGGCCCAAGCCCACTTCCTGGTCATTGGCATAGGAGGTGTAGGCACTTGGATTGCGGAGGCACTGGCCCGATCGGGCGTGGGCAACATGACATTGGTCGACCTCGACGATATTTGCATCACCAACACCAACCGCCAGATACACGCCTTGCAACATACCATCGGGCAATCGAAAACCCAGGTGATGGCGGAACGTTTACGCGCGATCAACCCTGAAATCAATGTGGAGGAAGTCGAAGACTTTGTGGCACTGGATAATCTTGATGATATCATCAGTCCACACTTTGATATGGTGATTGATGCGGCTGACAACTTCCGCATTAAGGCCGCCCTTATTGCCCATTGTCGCCGCAGAAAACAGCAGGTTATCACCGTGGGTTCAGCGGGCGGTAAACGAGACCCCCGACAAATCATCAGTGGCGACCTCAGTCGCACCCTTCAGGACCCCTTGCTGTCTCGGGTACGCAAGCAACTACGACAAAAGCATGAGTTTCCACGAAATGAAAAACGTGTTTTCTCTGTTGAAGCAATCTATTCACCAGAGCAAATGTTGTACCCAGATGGTGCAGGGGGCGTTTGTCAGGCCAAAGACGGTGTATTAGAAAATGGCGTCAAACTCGATTGTGCCGGCGGTTTTGGTGCGATCACGATGGTGACCGCCAGTTTTGGCATGGTCGCTGCCGCACGCGCAATTGAGCGCTACCTCGTTCGCAGTTAGGTCAAGAAACCGGGCACACACTGTTCCCCTTCCCAGCCCTTCTGGTATCATGCACAACACGATTTATAGCCATCCGCATCAAACCCATCAACATCAAATAGACCAACAGACCCCTTACATTATGTTTAATACCAATACGCTGCAGCAACTCAAGCAACTCAAACAAGACATTCGCGAACAGCAAGACATTGCCCAGGGCATTGTCAGAGGCACCAAGGGTAAGTTTGGTTTTGTTAATCTGGACGATGGACGAGAAGCCTTTCTGGCCCCAGATGAAATGCTGCGCGTGATCCCCGGAGACAGGGTCGAAGTCAGTGTGACCACCAGCGGCGGCGAGAAGAAAGACGGCAACAAAACAAAAATTAAAATCACAGCCAAACTTGAAAAGCTGATTAACAGCGAACTAAAAACCTTTGTAGGCCGTTATGTGGTCAGGGGCAAAGGACATTTTGTTGAACCCGACATGCCTCAATTTACACGCTGGACATTCCTGCCCCCTAAAAACCGAGGCAAAGCCGCCGATGGCGATTTTATTCTCTGCAAAATAAGCCGCCACCCGTTCCACAATGAAGGCAAAGGGCAGGCCCATGTGCTCGAACGCCTGGGCAACCCTAGCGACGAGGGCATTGAACACCCCTACACCGTAGCGCTTCACAACTTGCCGCATCAGTGGCCTAAGGATACTGAAGCGCTCTGCTCAGAAATAGAGGCCGCCCTACCCGAAACATTACAACAACGGGAAGACCTCAGCGCACTGCCTTTTGTGACCATCGACAGCGCCACCACCCTGGACATGGATGATGCACTGCTGGCGGAATCGACCCCGGATGGCTGGGTTTTACGGGTCGCCATTGCAGACCCCTCCTCATTGATCACACCCGAGAGCGCGCTCGATCGATGTGCCCAGCAAAGGGCTAATACCGTCTATTTGCCCGGCGCAGCGATAAACATGCTGCCTGACGCCCTCTCCCACCACACCTTCTCTCTACAGGAAGACACACTGAAACCAGCGCTGGTGTGCACTTTAAATATAGATAAAGACGGTGCCATCAAAACGTTCACTTTCAGCGAAGCAGCTATTAAATCCCATCAAAAATTCAGCTATGAAGGATTAAGCCTGCTGCTGACCGAGGGAGCAAAAGAAGACCTCGACCCTGCATTGCATGAGTCGCTCAAGCAACTCCAGGCTGTTGCAGACGCTCGCCGTGAATACCGGCAAAAACACGCACTGATCATGCAAACCCAAACCGATTATGAGCTGCACCTCGACGATCAAGGAAAAATCAAAGAGATTGGCAAAATTGAACACAATCTTGCCCGCACGATTGTGGAGGAAGCGATGCTTGCCACAAATATCAGTGCCGGTGAATTTTTACATGAGCACAATGCCGGTATTTTTTCTACCCATGCTGGATTCCGCGATGATCGCATCGACAACGTGCACAGCTTGCTCGAAGAAGCTGAAGAGACACTGGATGGTGATTTGGACATCACTACTCTCAACGGTTACCGCTCTCTGATCCAGTCTCTCAACAGCCGGGAACAAGCTTCCGAGACGCTGGGTTCACTGCGTCGCATGTTACGGCCGGGGAAATTGAGCGCCTCTCATGAACCTCATCTGGGCATGGGACTGGGGCACTACGCAACCATCACCTCCCCCATCCGTCGCTACCACGATCTCTATAATCATCGTGCGATCAAGTCTGTGTTGCTCAAGCAAGACCTCCAGTTAAGCGATGAAACTCTAGTCGATAAACTTCAGTCACAAATTGTTCTTGGCCGGCAGGCATGCCGCTACATGGAACAATGGCTGCACCGCCAGTACATGAAAGGCAAGGCCAGCGAAGAGCACGATGGCACGATCGTTTTAATTAACAGTCAGGGTATCGGCGTACGCATGGAAGAGACAGGCGTTACCGGTTTTGTACTCATGAGAGACAAAGACAATAAACCGAACTTTGATCAACTGCGTTTAAAGATGACACTAAACGATAAAAGTTATCGACCCGACCAGCAGGTTCGTGTGAAATTTGTCGCCGTCGACGAAAATCAGCGCAGTATACAACTCGCCCTGCTGCCATAATGAACACCGGGCGGTCTTCGCTTATCCACACTCTCTGTGGATAAGCTTGTGCACAGCCCCGTAATAAACGACGACAGCCCCCAGCATAGCTTGCGTAGCTCAAACTGGCGAAAAATCAACCCTCCTTTGAGATTCCTTTAAGAGAGGAAAAATCAAGCATTGATGACTAAACTTTTTACACCTCGAGCCGATGTGTTTAGTCATGAAATTCACCTCTATTATCAGCAAACTGATCAGTTTGATTGCCTTGGGTCAATTGATTGGCCTGCTGGTTATCATTGTGGTCTCGCTGTATAGCGCCAACCAGGCCAGCGAGGATGTGGGAGCCCGAACAACCCAAATACTCAGAGACAACGTTAGGCACAGACTCGAAGACGCCGCCAAAGCCGCCTCGGCCGAATTGACAGCCGATATTAAACGGGCAATTCAACAAGGCAGAACCTTCACTGCGACCCTCACAACCCTTCACACGGCGTTGGAACAAAACCTCGTCAGTTCACAGTTAGGTCGTGTACAAGTGCTTTCACAAACCCGGGCGGCTCTGGCGAGCAATGCTAATGCACTAGGTGTGTATGCCACTTTTCTCCCCGACGCTTTTGATAAAAATGACAAGCAATACATCAACAACACAAACAATGGCACCAATGAAATCGGACGGCTTGCACCCTATTGGGCCAGAGAATCCGGTGCTGACATTGCGCTGGAAGCAATCGACGAAGCCGATATCAACGATGACAGCATCGGCGACAATGGCGTTTCTAACAATGCTTGGTACACCTGTGCCCTCCAGGAAAAATCTCTCTGCATAATCGAACCCTACTACGACACAGTGGCTGAAACCCTGGTATTAATGAGCACGGCGTCTTTGCCGATTCTCTCAGAGACCGGTGAGGTGCTGGGAAGTGCAGGCGTTGATATTGCGCTGTCACATTTAAACGCCGTGGCCAGCTCCACCAATAACAAACTTTATGACGGCCTCGGTCGAGTGCGCCTGATCAGCAGTTCAGGCATCGTCGTAGCCGACAGCGGCAGACAAAACAATCAAAACGATGAGAACTGGTGGAAAACTCAAATCGGTAACAAGGATACACAGATCCGGCTCGACCCGAATCAGGCGTTTATTCAGGCCAGCTCCCCCGTCACCATTGACAAGGACGCCGCGAACTGGATGACCGTCATTGAATTGCCAACTGAGGTGGTACTCGGCGACGCTCAGACGCTCACCCGACACCTGGGCGAACAAACCCAAGCGATGATGTGGATGCAAATTAGCGCCGGCATCATCGTGGCACTGATGACACTGTTTATTGCCTGGTTAATCGCTAAAAACATCGTCTCGGAAGTGTCGATTGTCGACAATACTTTGCGAGAAGTGGCCGCGGGTGGTGGAGATTTGACCGTTCGCCTGCCGATTGTTAGCGCCGACGAAATAGGCCGCCTTGCCCAATCCTGCAATGACGTCCTGGCGACCCTGCAACGGCTCATGCAGGACGTGAGTTCCGGCATCCAACAAGTATCAAAGAACGCGGAGCGCAGCGCTCAACTCGCCCTGACAAGCTCCGCCGGCGTTAGTGACCAACAGCAGGATATTGAAAACATATCCCAAAGTGTCAGCGATATTTCAAGCGCT
>CAJWCA010000173.1 GCA_913020395.1 uncultured Cellvibrionales bacterium
TATCACCATTTTCTAATGGATTATTGTGTGTTTGGATTATTTGGGAAAAAGAACAATACCTTATTAGGTATTGATATCAGTTCGTCATCGGTCAAACTACTTGAGCTTTCAAGGAGTGGTGATAAATATCGTGTAGAGAGTTATGCGGTTGAGCCATTACCTGAGAACAGTGTTGTTGAAAAAAATATCAATGATACTGAGCTAGTTGGAGAGGTGGTTAAAAAGGTACTGGCAAAATCTAGGACGAATACCCGGCTTGCTGCAGTCGCTGTGGCAGGCTCTGCTGTCATTACAAAAACTATTCAAATGGGGGCAGGGTTAAATGATCAGGATTTAGAAAACCTGATTACTGTTGAAGCTGATCAGTATATTCCATACCCCCTTGATGAAGTTTCAATCGATTTTGAAGTTATAGGTGAGTCTGAGACGGGGACCGATCAAGTTGATGTTTTATTGGCGGCCTGTCGTAAAGAAAATGTTGAATCTAGAGAGGATTCGCTTGAAATCGGTGGCCTTAATGCACGGGTTGTAGACATAGAGGCTTATGCTATTGAGCGTTCTTTTGGTTTGATTGAAGCACAAGAAGGCGGTGGTGAAGAGCAAACAATTGCAATTGTTGATATAGGATCAACAATGACAACCTTGAGTGTATTGGCTGATTCAAAGACGATTTATACTCGAGAGCAACTATTTGGTGGCCGCCAACTTACTGAGGAAATTCAAAGGCGTTATGGGTTGTCGGTAGAAGAGGCTGGCTTGGCTAAGAAACAGGGTGGTTTACCTGATGATTACGAGCGAGAAGTATTAGGGCCTTTTAAAGATGCTGTTGTTCAGCAGGTTGCGCGTTCTTTGCAGTTTTTCTTTTCATCCAGTCAATACAATGAAGTGGATTATGTGGTTCTTGCGGGAGGGGTTGCCTCTATCGCTGCGGGCATGTCTACTGTCATTTTTGTCACGGTGATGAACAAAGTTTATGCCGGAGCGGAGGCATCGGATGGTTTATTTGCCGCCTGGTTCCCCATGAGCACAGACTACATTGCCATCCCTTCGGTATTGGTCGCCGTTAGCACCTTGATTTTAGTCAGCCTGGTGACTAAACCCGTGCCAAAAGAAGAATGGGAACTGTTTATAGAGAGTTAACAAAGTATTATTCTCCTAGCAGCCCACAACATTCTTTTACCCCTTGCAAAAGGGGTTCCCTTTTTGAAAGTGATTCGATCATGATAAAAAAAATAGCGCTTTTAACTTTTCTCACCTTTCACATGAGCTCGGCAGTCGCGGCAATAAACGATCCGATGGAGCAGCGTATTGTTGATCACATAGACAGCGCCTTGCCCCAATCCCTGCTTGAGTTAGAACAAGCCGTGAACATCAATAGCGGCACCATGAATTTCAAAGGTGTGAAGCAAGTGGGGCAGTTTTTCAGGCAACATCTGGACGACATAGGTTTCGAGACACAGTGGGTTGATGGCGCCGCCTTTGATCGGGCCGGTCATTTGTCCGCCTCCTACGGCACCCAGGGTGTAAAAATTCTTTTAATTGGTCACTTGGATACAGTGTTTACAGAAACCGATGAGTTTCAAACCTTCAAACGGCTGGACAAACGCTATGTATCCGGCCCGGGAATCACCGACATGAAAGGCGGCGATGTGATTATCGTCTCTGCACTACGCGCTCTGAAAGCGCTGGATTTACTGGGCAATACACAAATTAAAGTGATCATGACCGGCGATGAAGAACACAGCGGTGCGCCACTAAGCCAATCAAAACACGCACTGATAGAAGCGGCAAAATGGGCAGACATTGCTCTCGGTTTTGAGGATGCCGACGGTAACATCAAAACGGCGGTCACCGCCAGACGGGGCTCGGTGAGCTGGTCATTGAACGTGGAAGGGAAACCCGCCCACTCCTCTCAAATCTTTAAGGAAGATATCGGCTACGGAGCGATATTTGAAGCCGCTCGAATCCTCAATGCCTTTAGAGTGGAACTGGAAAAAGAAGAAAATCTCACATTCAATCCCGGCATGATCATTGGCGGCACAAAAATCAGTCACAAACCCTCGGAATCAACGGGAACCGCTTTTGGTAAAACCAATGTAATTCCTAAAACCGTAAAAGTCGCCGGAGATATCCGGGCCCTGTCACAAACTCAACTCACCCGGGCCAAAAAACACATGCAGAAAATTGTCGCCTCCAACTTGGCACACAGCTCTGCAACACTCACATTCAATGAAGGCTATCCACCCCTATCGCCAAGCCAGGGCAATTCAGAACTGCTGTCACTCTATAACCAGGTCAGCCAAGACCTGGGCTTTGGCGAGGTTACCGCCGTGAATCCGCGCAATGCAGGCGCGGCAGACATTTCCTTCACGGCAGGGCATGTCGAGAAGGCCCTGGATGGTCTGGGTCTGATGGGAACGGGCGGACATACTCGGGATGAGGTGGCAGACATGAGTAGTTTTTCAAAGAATATTAAAAAGTCGGCAGTCATGATCTATCGCCTGTCGCGGCAATAACAAAGCCAGACAAAACAACAAACAAAAAACAACAAACAAAAAGGGCCGCAGTTGCGGCCAAAGGGAAGTAAACTATGTGTGTGTGAGGGAATAAGTTTACAAATTCTGCCTATCGTGGACCTTCAGATAGATCAGGGCTATCCCAAAAACTACTCCATACTTGATCGCCATAGACAAAAAATACGCTGTCGTCATGCAAAATACCCCTGCCTTCTCCACCTGATCCTATAAACGATTGCTGGCCATCCCGATGTTCGGTGATCAGCGCACCCGCCAAATCCAACTGCACCCCGCCATCACTCAAACCATTCACTTCCAGAAGCTGCAGGCCGCTGTAGGTCCAATCATAGTAATCACTGCCGGGATCCAACGGTGCGGTGTCGTAGACCACTACCGGGAAACTAACACGCAACTGGTCATCGCCGTTTTGTAACACACTGATACTACGCAGGTCGTTGTTAGCGTTGGTCCAGGTGCCACGCTCCCCAATAACGTGATTGCCCAAAGAGCTGGGATTTTCAATGTCCCTGATATCAAAGAGCTCAACTTTCACACCACCCTGGGTGCGCTCATCAATCACTTCCTGCCCGATAGACAAAACGTATTCGTCACCGATCGGATGCAGATAACTTGAAAAACCCGGCACTTCCAACTCACCGGCAATGCGGGGAGACTCCGGCTCGCTCAGGTCTAACACATACAGCGGGTCAATCCGTTCGAAAGTGACGATAAAAGCTCGGTCCTGTTTAAAACGTACCGCATAGATATCTTCTCCAGGTTTTCCGATAGAGGCCGTTTCAGTCTCATTGGGTAACGTTGCCACCACGGCCAGTTCAGCACTACCTTCCTGCTCACGCAAAACATTCAGCCGGTGTAGAGGGTCTCCTCCAAAGGTGCTTTCTGTGGTGACAATTCGCAGATCACCCTGATACTCGTCCATGCGGAACGCAGGGTCTTGCCAGCCGAGGTAACCAGGAACAGAACCGCTGGCCCGGTATTCAACCTGACCTTCGTTAAGTGAGAATTTGTGCAAGGCTGTTAAACGGGCGCCTTCGCTCCAGGCAGATCCATGGGACCCTCCCAAATACAAACTCTCTTGAGAACTGTAAACACCGCTCACATTAGCGTTCAGGCAAACTGCGGAAATAAGGCTTTTATTCGCCAGATCAAGGGCGGTAATGGTAATCACATCGGCGTAACCCTCTGTGGAATCTATCTGTGCAGGTGCGTAACAGTCGCTGCTTGCAAGCAGAGGCAACACCTCTCCATCGTTTTCTTTGTAATGGGGCAGAAGATCACTGGCAGAGGCGCTCAAAATCAAACGCTCATTGGCTTCTTTTTCTTCCTCGGTGCTCGCGTTGAGATTCAATGCCTTGAGGTCTGGAATATAACGGGTAATTAAATACAAGACGTTGTCGATCTTACGACTGCCTTCCAGATTACCTTCCAACTCAAAACTCCAAGACGCTTGAGGAGAGTCAGGCACACTGACATCAAATAACTTAACTTGAGTCTTGCCACTCTGCCACTGCCAATCAGAGTCCACAAACATGGCGTCCCACTGATTGAAATGGGTATTACTGATGCTGGCAACATCGGAGGTTTCACCCGCGCCATCGCTCACAAGATAAAGCTGTGACAAGTCCAGTGTGTCATCTTCGAAATTAATATGCCCCACCTCAGACAGTGTTGCCTGGGAGGGTGAAGTGGCCAAAATTCTGATGCCGTGTTCATCATTGCCCGCCTCTTCAATCAGTGCTCCCTGCACGTCGGAGGTAAAGTAGATATAACTCGGTGACTGGGCAATGAAGAGGTGCTTGCCGTCATATTTCACGAAGTCAGCTTCATCAACACCCGAGACATGCACATTCGTTTCGGAATACCCTCCGGTCGATGCGATGGCGAGTGCCGCATCAGCCTCTAACATCACATTGGGCTCCGTCTTGCCCGCCAGCCTGAGCCGCAGGCCATTCTTCAGATAATCGGTAAACTCATTGGCTGAAGTCCCTTTCGCCAGAGGGGCGGTTTGCAGTGTTGCCGCCTTCAGCTGACTGTAGTCAGTGTTAATCACTTCAACCGGGGTTGTCGTCTCCGACGAACCACCCGAGCCACAGCCCTGAATTACCAGCATGCTGGCAATCAAAGCGCCACCTACTGTCGGTCTTGCGTTCATATCTATCTCCTTAGTCTCATGTCCTGCCATCTACTTTATAGGACTCCAAAAATGATAACTGTTAGGAAAATGCGTACAATTGTAAGATTCTGTAGGAAACTACATTTTTTTACAGTTTCTAACAAAATCCCCCGGGAATTTACGCCGCGTGTTAGTCAAGATAGAATCTGCCCCCAATTTGCACCAATAAGCGGTTTACATGAGAACTCTAAAAACAGCCCTGAACTCAGTTCAGGCTAACATTAAGCCCATCGCACTTTTATCAATGCTCCTATTGAGTCCGTCTAAGGCCTTGAGTAACGATTGTGTCGACCCCAGTGAGGCTTGTGCCACGGTGGGTGAGTGGGAATTTCAAGTCGCCGTAGGCGTAGGTAAGCGCACTAATCCACTCGTAGACAGCGATGACATTCCTCTGGTTGTTGTGCCCCAGGTGAGCTACTACGGGGAGCGTTTTTTCCTTGAGAACCTTGAACTGGGTTACACCCTCACTGAATCAAATCACTTCATGCTTAATGCCATTCTGACCCCCGGCCGGGACAGTGCTTATTTCCTGCGAGAAGACATCAATAACTTCTTTGTCGACGGCGTTCTTGAATTCAGCAACTCAATACAACCGGGTGACACACCGATTGACGCCGACACTCTGGATTTGGACGATCTTCACAAACGACGTCTGGCTGGACTGGCAGGCTTCGAACTGAGCAGCGACTGGGCAGGCCTTCAGTGGCAACTTCAATTACTGCAAGACATCACTCGTGTCCATAAAGGTCAAGAAGCCCGTTTTGCCGCGGGCTTCAGCTCCGGCAGCCAAACCCAGCGGTTCAGTGCCAGCGCCGGGCTGACCTGGAAAAGTGATGCGATCATGAATTACTACTATGGTGTTTCCCTGAAGGAAGCAGGCCCCTCGCCGCTCGCCTACGAAGCCAGTAGTGGATTTACCTCTTTTGCCCGCCTGGGTTGGCAAAAAAAACTCAGCCCGCGCTGGCGCCTGAACGCCAGTGTGCAATATGAGCAACTCAGCCAGGCAATGACAGACAGCCCCATTGTTGATGAAAACAAGGTTTTACAATTTTTTATAGGAGGGCTGTATCATTTCTAATTACTCAGCCCTGGTCATTGGTGCAATGACCCTGCTTCTGTCGATTCAAGTAGATGCCAATGCGCTGCCACCAGAAAAGGGCTCACTTCAGCTGACCCCCAAACTCTGTGTTTTATCGCGCAAAGAAACTCTTTGTGACAGCCAGATTGATATACAGTGGGCGCTTGAACAACCACTGCTGCTTTGCCTGTTCGAGAAAGACATCCCGAGCCCGCTCATGTGCTGGCAGAAACAACAACAAGGTCAACTGCAATATCAGGTAAACACCGACCACAGCTTGACATTTCAACTGCGAAAACAACAAGATGATACGCTACTGGCCAGCGAGATTTACAAAGTGATTCGCGAGCAGGCCCAATATCGACAGAGACGCCGTAAACCCTGGAACTTTTTCTAATGCGAAGAATACTATTAGCCGAAGATGATCCCCGCTTGGCATCGCTGATGAAAGACTACCTTGAAGCCAATGATTTTGAACTGGCGATTGAAGAGAATGGCAGCCTGGTAGAACAGAGAATTAATCAGTTTTCTCCGGACATGCTGGTACTTGATGTGATGTTACCGGGCAAAGACGGGCTGACCATCTGTCGTGACATTAGAGGCCAGTTCTCAGGCCCCATCTTGATGTTAACCGCTCGAAACGAAGACGCAGATCAGATACTGGGGCTGGAGTTTGGCGCCGATGATTATGTGATCAAACCCGTAGAACCAAGGGTTCTGCTCGCCCGGATTAAAGCGCTGCTCAGGCGCTGTGAGGTGTCTCGTCCTCAGTCGGGGCCTAAAGATATCACTCTCGGCGCACTGTCGATTCAGCAGGCCTCTCGCAGTGTTCAACTGCAGGGAGACACTGTTCATGTCTCCAGCCATGAGTTTGATTTGCTCTCACTGCTGGCGGAAAATGCCGGACAGGTTATCTCGCGTGAGGATCTTTTTCAGGCCCTTTGTGGCAGAGCCTACGACGGTCTGGATCGAACCATTGATGTACGCATTTCACAATTGCGTAAAAAGCTGGGCGACAATTTGGATAACCCCCGCCGAATTAAAACGATTTGGGGAAAGGGTTATTTATTTGTTCGCGATGCCTGGACCTAGGAATACGCCGTGAGCCGCGCTTTTTTTTCGCTTTATCTGCTGATCGTGTTGTCGATCGTCACCGTTGGCTGGGGTCTTGATGGTCTCTGGGAAACCTGGAATCCGGAAAAACCGTTCAGCGATGTACAGGTTTTACAACTACAGGATTTTTCCGGTTCCACATTACTGGATCGTATTGCCTCCGGAGAACAGGTGGCATTCAATGACGAGCAGGGTAAAAGTTATCTTTACCAGAAGCTCGACAAACTCCCCTTAGTGCTCAGTATTGAGCACACACCTCCACCCTCTCCCTGGCTCGAGATATTTCTGGGCGTCATTTTTTATGTCGCTCTGGCGCTTGCCATATTCTTTTGGATCTGGCCTCTGTCCAGAGACTTATCTAAGCTGGAGAGGCACACAAAGTCGCTGGGAACCCAGGATCCAGACCAGCGGGTATCCCTGCCGCCCCAGTCTGCTGCCTACAGTCTTGCCGCCGCCTTTAACCGCATGGGCGACCGGATTTTATACCTGCTGAACATTCAAAAAGAAATGACCAACGCCGTATCTCACGAGCTGCGCACTCCTCTGGCACGAATGAAATTCGCCCTGGCAATGGCTGAAGACAGCAGCGACTTAACACAGATAAAGTCTCGGCTGAGTGGCATTAAGGAAGACGTTGATGAAATGGATGAGCTTGTAAACCAGATTCTACACTATGCCAATTTCGACCAATCTAACCCTGACCTTAACTGGACTCAGGGGGACATGCTCAACCTTTGCCAACAAATTGTACGCAGACTACAAGCCAATACTTCGCAGACAGAAAAGCAGGTAAAGGTAGAGTTCCATGCGCGCGGCAAAGACAGTAAAGCGCCATTTTGTTGCGACTGGACGCTCATGGAGCGCGCAGTGCTCAATCTGATTCAAAATGCACTGCGCCACTGCCACAGCGTGGTTAACATTACCCTCGACAACAGCGAGGGGGCCTATGCAATTACCGTAGACGACGATGGTAGCGGAATACCAGAGGCCTCGAGAACGGCAGTGTTTGAGTCCTTTGTACGCCTGAGAAATGTCAATGAAGGGCAAAGCTCAGGTTTTGGTCTCGGGTTAACCATTGTGCGCAGAATTGCTCAATGGCATCACGGCCAGGTGAGTGCGAGTGAATCACCCGAGGGCGGCGCCCGTTTTACCTTGTCCTGGACCGCACCTTAGAAACCTATTGGTCGTCTAAGTTTACTGATATTTGAGAAGGATTTTTTGGATAAGGCCCGATCGTTTTAAGTGTGCAATCGCATCATTCAATTGCTCGACTTTATAGGGTGACTGCTTGGAGACCATCAGGCGAATGTCGTCTGTGCCGAAGATCACATCTACGACTTTGAGGTGTCTGTTGAAGGGTTCAGATCGAAGCTGGTATTTAATGAGAATGTCAGTATTAATGAGGGCGTCCACCCTGTGAAGCTGAAGCATTTTAAGGCCTGCAACCAGAGTTTTGGTATCCTCCCGCTCCAGTTGCCCACGGCTTATCATCTCTTCTAACTCAGGGTAGCGATAACCTAATATTGTCGCCAGGCGCATTCCTGCGAGATCTTCTATTCGCTCAAGCTCAATATTGCGGTCTATTGGAATCACCAGCATGTCGTGAGTTTTAAACAGGGGAACGGACCAGTCGTAGGCCTCGGGGTTGAGCTCCCAATCTGGGTTGGCGATAGGTTTAATATGCATCTTTGCCGATAACAAGTGTTGACCCATTCGCTTGCGAGGCACCTTGATATAAACAACAGAAGCATCAACTAGTTGCTCTGCCACGGCATCCATGATGTCTTTGATGATGCCACTATCCAACTCGCCGCTCTCGGAGATAGTATAGGGTGCAGCGTTGTGTGTGCCGTACCCTACCAGTAAGGTCTCCGCACTCAGAGAGCTAGAAAAAGCGACCGAAATCTGGCAAACAAGGCGAGCGAACCTTTTAATAAATGACGGTGGTGACCATTGCGAGCAATCTACTATACACACTTTTAACCCAGCGCCAGCGCTTGCTCTACGCAGTCATCTTTAACGACAACACTGCCCAATACTATTATCCTAACTTCCTCTAGAATGACCACCGACACGACACTCTAGAATACTAACGTATACCCATTCACTCATCAAACCTACAACAGAAGCTTTTGAGGATCCAAACTCACTTGATGTTGCGTTTTTTATATTTAATTCATTTCTAGCAAATTCAATAACAGCCATTTGCATTCCTAAACATATTCCAAAAAAAGGAATGTTATTTTCTCTTGCGCATTTAATCGCTTTTATTTTACCTTCAATTCCTCTTGATCCAAAACCTGGAGCAACAATTACTCCATCAAAATCAAAAACAATAATTTCTTTATCAGTATAGAACATTCATTTAAAAGTTTCTTCCCCAATGATCCCTTAAAGATGTTTTTCTATTGGTAATTTTATTAATTTTCTCATCAGTATAAACAGAATCATTACTGAAAGCAGTTGTAGATACTTCCTCAAA
>CAJWCA010000174.1 GCA_913020395.1 uncultured Cellvibrionales bacterium
TCATCGATTTGGCAAGCCATCGTCACTCATCGAAAGGTCTGGTTGGCGCTGGCGCTTGTGAGTTATTCCCTGGTGATCATTCGGTTTAATGGTCTGATGGGTTTTGATGTTGATTACGATGCGGCTCCTTTGGTGGTGCAGCTTGCCATTGAGTGTCTCTGGGCGGCCAATAAAGTGTTGTGGCTGTTTGCGGTGATAGGGTTTGCCGCCGTTCATCTCAACCGTAAACATCCGGTTTTGAAATATATGAATGAAGCAGTATTGCCTTGGTATATTCTGCATCAAACTTTGATTGTGGTATTTGCGATGGGCTTGGCCAAGTTTGAGTTGGGGCCAGTCCTTGAGCCGGTGCTTCTCATTGCGTCGACTTTTCTGGGCTGTTTTTTAGGGTATGAGTTGATAAAGCGATACTCCATAACCCGTTTTATGTTTGGATTGAAGCGGATTGCAGCAGCCACTGCACCAAAGGCGTTGCGAGCGGCGCAGCAAGGTTAGGTGCAGGGGAGGGGGCTGGCCCAAATGGGCCCTCATCCTTGAGGTTGGAAGTCCTTGTGTGATAACCCAAATAGGGTGCCCTGCCATCCTTAGCTGGACCACGACAAGATACGTATTCCCTGTCAAAGCCTGTGTGTTACCCCTTAAGGGTGCCCTGCCATCCTTAGCTGGACCACAACAGATAAAACAACGTGTTGTTAATAGGCTTGCTACTAACTGTGATTTATTGTCGTACAAAGACGCCAGATTGCCTATCGTCCAAAAGTCTAGTTAACGACCTAGCCATATGGCCAGGTCGAATGAATCAACTAAACCCGGGCAAATGAATTGGCATCGAAGAGTAAATACATTATGGTCAAATGTGCTCTCGAATCCCCAAGACAAACACCATGACCGTGAACCAGACTCAAACCATTTCACTGCCCGAACGCCCAAAAGGAGAGGGGCAGGAGGCAGACCAAGCCTTCCCCTTAGAGCAGGAGCTATTAGAGCTCTTGGCGACACAGGTCCGGCATTCTCCCTTGCCGGTGATATTATCCATGGGGCTAATTGCTGCGATCGCATCGGACCGGGTGGCGCCTATTTATTGGGGAAGCTGGCTGGCGGTGACCGTTATTTTACAGGTGCTTAGATGGTATCTCTTTAAGCGCCTGCCTACCTTGGACCAGTATACCCTGCGTCAACGTCTGAAGGCCGCAGCCGCACTCAATGGGTTGAATACCTTGGTACACAGCTTGTCACTTCTGTTTTTCCCTTTGTTTACTGACTATGAGCGAGCCGTTCATTCGATGTTGATCATCGGTTTGGGGGTGACATCAATCATTACGACCGTGGGTTATCTGCCCTTTACCCTGGCTCACGTCTTTTTGGGGTTGGCCCCCTTGTTCGGGCTGTGGGCCTGGAGTCCGGGCATGGAGCAGGCCGGGTGGATTGAGGTGGCGGTGCCTTTTATCGGTATTACCTATGGGTTCACCTTGATCAAAGTGTCAGACAAAATTTATAAGTTGTTTCTTGAATCCTTCGAGAGTCGTAGAGAGTTGGCTCAATCCAATCAGAAACTGAATGCGGCATTTCAGCAGGCCAAAAAGGCGGCGGCGGCAAAAACCCGCTTTTTAGCTTCCGCCAGCCATGACCTTCGGCAACCTATTCATTCCCTGTCATTGTTTTGTGCTGCTCTGAGCATGAAGTCTCTGGACAAACAAACCAAGGATATTGCCAACCATATCGAAATTGCGGTTGAGTCATTGGGCGCCCAGTTGGATGCCATTCTCGATGTATCAAAGCTGGATGCAGGGGTGGTTCCAGTGGATAAAACGGATATAAATTTAACGGCACTTTTATCGAGAGTGGTTTCAGATCATGAGCCATTGGCGGAGCAAAAAAAGCTGCCAATCATATTGGATTGCCCCGAGCGCTGTGTCATTAACAGCGATGTCAGTTTGCTGGAGAGAATTATTCGGAATTTGCTCAGCAATGCTGTGAAATATACGGACGTGGGTGAAATCAGTGTGCGTGTGATCACTCGGGAGAATGATATTAGCTTGAGCATTATCGACAGTGGTCGAGGCATCCCGGAGAAAGAGCAGGAACATATTTTCGAAGAGTTTTATCAGTTAAACAACCCCGAGCGGGATCGGCGTAAAGGCTTGGGCTTGGGCCTGGCGATTGTTCGCCGGCAAGCCGAGCTTTTGGGAATGACCTTAAGTCTGGAATCAAGCGAAGGAGTGGGTTCCATTTTCACATTAATACTGGAGCAAGCCAGAGAAGGAGAACATCAAATGGCTAACTATGTCAGCGAGGCGGCGGGATTGGATAATCTCTCTATTCTCGTGGTCGATGACGAAGCGGAAATTCGTCACGGAATGAAAACCTTGCTCGAAGTCATGGGGTGTCGGGTGGCCACCGCCGGAGACTCCGAGTCGGCATTTGCTGCTGCGTCCATTGAAAAACCTGACATCGCCCTGGTGGATTACCGTCTGCCCGATGGAGACAACGGCCTGCAGACCATTCAGCGTCTTCGACAATTATACCCCTCATTGCCTGCGATTATTATCAGTGGCGATATTGCCCCAGAGCGTCTCTTACAGGTTGAGGACGCGGGCATTGAAATGCTGCACAAGCCGGTGTTTGTCGAGCCACTTAAAAATGCTATTTCATCAGCGTGTGCCTTGTAAGTATGGAGAATATTTGCAATGGAAAAGGAGAGTTCCAGTCAGTGTGTTAACAATGAAAGTGCCTGGATCTCCAGGGGCTTTGAACAGCTAGTTGATGAATTACAGAGCCAACCTTCAAGCAAGCAAGAAAATGACTTTGACCTGGTCATTGTAGGCAGTGGTTACGGTGGCGCGGTCGCCGCCGCCCAATTGACAGATCTTTGTGATGAAAATGGTAAGGCTCTCAGGGTGTGCATCCTGGAGCGCGGCAAAGAATACCTGCAAGGCATGTTCCCATCTTCACTATCCTCTCTGGCTGGGCATGCCAGATTTACTTCCCCTTTTGATAAAAAGCCCGCCGGCAATCGAGATGGTTTGTTTGACATTCGGGCTGGCAAAGACATCAATGTATTGGTTGCAAACGGCGTGGGTGGAGGTTCTCTCATCAATGCCGGTGTGATGGAGGTGCCAGAGGCGAGTATTTTTGATCGGCGTTGGCCCGACCAGTTACGTGGGGGTGAAGACCTGGTCGAGTTCTTTGATAAGGCAAAAAATAGCCTGGGGGCTCAAGTCAATGGGAAAGCGAATACCATCCGTGAACATGTGGATCTGGAAAATAAAAAACTACTCAAATATCAGGCGATGGAAAAGTTAGCCGGAGAGGAAAAGAACACAAACTTTCGCGCCGCGCATATTACGGTATCTATGTCTGATTCGACGAACAGTGCCAATGTGCCTCTTAATAAATGCAAACTCTGCGGTGATTGCGCCACAGGTTGCAACCACGGAGCCAAGAATTCTCTGGATCTTAACTTACTCGTCAGGGCTTATCGCTTAGGTGCCAGGATTTATACAGGCGCGACGGTGCAATCTGTCGTGCAGTCGCGGTCAGATAGCTGGGTTCTCACGGTTAATCACACTGATGCACAGCTGGCAAAACGCGAAGGCAAATCTACGGAGATAAAAGCAGGACGTATTATTCTTGCCGCTGGCGCGCTGGGTTCAACGGAAATTCTTTTAAGGTCCCGTGATTCAGGTCTGTCCGTGTCAGATCAATTGGGCTGTCGTTTTTCCGGCAATGGCGACATGCTGGCGGTCGGCTATGACCAATCTGAAGCTGTAAATGCCATAGCTGATGAAGTAAACCCTCCGGATGATAGGAAAATTGGTCCAACGATTACCAGTGTTATCGATCGTCGTACTCAGGGTAATCAGCAAGGTATTGTGATAGAAGAAATGGCCGTGCCTGGTCCGATGCGAAGAGTATTTGAAGAAATTTTTGCTACTGCAAACACATTTTATGACTTGATTGAGCCTGGTAAATATAAACATCTTGCGGGTCATCTCGACCTGGATCCGTTGGCCATCAATCGGGATGTTTTCCACAGAACCTCTTTATACGCAGTGATGGGAAACGACGATGCTGAAGGGCGAGTGGAGCTGCAGACGGATTTTGATAAACGCTCGGATAGTGGCGTTGTCATTTCCTGGCCGACACTTCGCACACACACTCTATTTGAATCCCAAATTGAGCAAATGGAAAACATGACAGTGTCGGCAGGTGTTGGTGGGCGTGTGATTGCCAACCCGGTATGGCGACCTTTTCCCCGTGAATTGCAGTCGATAACGGGTTTGGCTCGTGGGCCTCTGCTCACAGTCCACCCCTTGGGTGGTTGTGCGATGGGCAATACGATTGACTCTGGTGTAGTTGATCACTTGGGACGCGTTTTTCGGGTGGGTCTTCCCGGACAAAACGTCGTTCACGAGGGCTTGGTGGTGCTCGATGGCGCTATCGTGCCCTGTGCGCTGGGCACTAACCCCGCTCTGACTATTAGCGCTTTGTCGTATCGCGCTGTTGAGGGGTTAATTGATTCTTGGGGGCTGCGTAAAACCGGGCAGAGACAGAACAGGAAACTGCCGCCTCGGCCAGTGTATAAAGACCCCGGAATTCCTTCGCCCACACAAGCCACCGTGATGCAGTTTGTTGAGCGCCTGCGAGGTAGGGCGACTCTGAAGTTACAAGGAACAACGACCCCCTGTGTCATAGAAATTACTTTGTATTTTAAAGATAAAAAACTACAGGATCTGACAACAGCGAATGACAATGCAGCGGCTGACAAACATCGTCTAGATGTCGCCATACCTAGCGGTGATGATTCCGCTTCTAGTGGTGTCAGAGTATTCAAGGCGAAAGACTGGGACAGTGTTGCGGCTCAGCATTTATCCAGAAGATCTCTGGATGAAGCGCTGGAAAGAATAACCGTGTTATCCGCCCCATTGACGGGGTCACTCACCATAATGGGGAGGGAGCCATCTCAATATCCGGGGCGAGTTTGGCGTTCGTTTTGGCCTGCGGTGGCCAATCGACTGGCGCGGGATGTATGGCAGACTATATGGCCTCTCGCGCATGAGAGGAAACAGGAGCAGGCAGATGCCTCTTCTGCTTTCTCTCTCTCTTTGTTTTTTAAGAAAATCGGCATCTACTCGAATATTTTTTCGCATGCTGGAGAATGCCGGTTGTTTGAATATGATCTGCAGATGGGTGAGCTGGGAGAGGGGCAGGGCGCGGCGTTGGATTTATCTCAATCTCGAAAGATAAAAGGCAACAAAAGAATAACGTATAATCGCCGTGCTAACCCCCTGCGCCAATTATTAGAAATCAATTTACTTGAGTTCCCAGGGCTTAAACCCTCTAGGAAGAAACCGGTATTGACCTTGGTGCCCGAATTTCTCGCTCGCAAAGGTTTGCCCTTATTTCGCATCAAAAACCAACACGACACGCCTCAGGCCTTGATGGATCTAGTGTCTCTGTCGAGCTATTTCGTCCGTCTGTTTATGTCGATACATCCCTTGTGTTTTCGGGAGCCGGATCGTGCTGAACCCTATGCACCTCGGTACTTGCCGGGTGTGCTCTCCGGTTTGCCTACGCCTGAGATTAAAGAGATTCCGGTCATCATGGCCCCCGATGGTTCAATACCTGCCGAGACTAATTTCAGATTGACCCGTTACCCTCAAGCCAATAGTGACCACCCCCCGGTATTAATGATTCACGGTTACAGCGCCAGCGGCACCACCTTTGCTCATCCGCAGGTCACTCCCAATCTTGCCAGTCATTTGTGGATGCAAGGTAGAGATGTGTGGGTGCTCGACATGCGCTCCAGTTGTGGCATGCCCTCGGCGAAGGAAAATTGGTCTTTTGAAGATATGGCTTATGCCGATATTCCACTGGCCATTAATCATGTTTTTAAAACTCGGGGCAGACCCGTTGATATTGTTGCTCACTGTATGGGCGCTGCAATGTTCAGTATGGCGGTGCTCAATGAAAAAGGGCTTGAGCCTGGGGTACCCTACCGTGAAGAGCGAGGGCAGGTTTCGGCCCGCGTGAATAAAGCCGTGCTCTCCCAGGTGGGGCCGCTTGTGAGTATGGCACCTGAAAATATTTTTAGAGCTTACCTATTTACGTATCTGAAACATACCCTGCCTCTGGAAAACTATTCCTTTTCGCCAGAACGTGAAAGTCGAGAACCCGGCTTGGTAGAGCGCTTATTTGATCGAGCCTTGCAACTTCTCCCCTATTCAGATGCAGACTATGATATTGAAAACCCTTGGCCACCCTGGAGGCGCACGGCGTTTTCAAGGGCTCGCCACCGTATAGATCTCCTGTATGGAAAGACCTTTTCTCTGGCGAATCTCAGCCCTGAAGTGCTCCGTCATATTGATGATTTTTTTGGTCCATTAAGTGTGGATACTGCCACTCAGGTTGCTCATTTTGCTAAATACCAGACCATTACTAATCACGGTGGAGATAACGAATTTGTCTCTAGAGAAAAGCTACAGAAGAGTTGGGTTTTTCCAACGCTGAGTGTACACGGCGAGGACAATGGCCTGGCTGATGTATCGACAGTGGGTAGAATGGAGGCGATCCTGTCAGATGCGGGTTGTGATTTTCAGAAGACGGTATTTTCCGGTTTTGGTCATCAGGACAGTTTAATTGGAGAGCAGTCACAGGAAGTATTTGATGCGATTGAGCAATTCTTTCGGCGAGAGAGCTCGCCAGTTGAGAGTGAGTCGACACCGATAGATTTTACTATTCAGGTACCCTGGTCCGGCCCGGTGATTGGCACTTTGGGAGCGGACGTGGGCGCAAGCACATTGCCTGTCATGTTTGGTATAAACCCGGCACTTTCTGTGCCCAAAAGTTTGGTATTAGTCCCGCTGACAAGGCGCAATGGCAGGCTCGATGTCACCACCAAATCCGGCTCGGAACAAGAGGTTTTGAACGCTTCGCTGGTATCAATTCCAGACCCCGTGGACGGTTGGGTGTCCACCTGCGTGCCTGTGCCCGAAGCACCGGTGGAGTGTTTGTTGTTGTTACTGGTTTATGACGAAGCACCCACGCTAGACAATGCCAGCTTTGGTAAAGGCCGAGACCATATTGATCGATTTGAAACACCGGCGCACTTCAATCTCAACGATGCCTTTGTGGATGAAGAGGTCTCCCGATTCTTGAAAGCGTGTGTTTCCAGAAGGCGAAAGGCCTTAGCCCAGAGCTTGAATCACTTTCTGGAAGCGGGCCCAAACCACTTGCGTTCGGGCATTATCTCAATCCCGCAACGGCCTGAGCAAAACACCTTGAACTTCGCTCTGGGTAGTTGTCAGTACCCCGGTGGTATTGTTGACGAGCACCCCGCCTATCGTAGTTATGCCCGTCTTGCTCGGCGAATAGAAGAGCGTATGCCCTCAGATTCACCCAATTTTGTTGTGCTGATGGGAGATCAAATATACGTTGATGCCACTGCGGGATTATTTGACCCCAGCGAAAGGGTTGAGCGGTTTGTTCACCCCTACCAACACTTCTATCGCAGTAGTGCCGTGCGCTCGGTTCTGCGCCGCCTTCCGTCTTATTGGATGTTGGACGATCACGAAATCATCGACAACTGGCAGCCCCTATCAAGCAACTCAGAGACCGACCTTGATCTTGACTTGGGACGGGCGGCTTATGTCAATTTCCAGCGAGGCATCCGTCAGCCAGTTGGCCACAACAATAATGGCAAGCTGAGTGCTTTGTGGTATAGCTTTGTTGAAAATGGTTTTCACTTTTTTGTGGCGGATTCAAGGACAGACAGGGAGCCTCGAACATCAAGCAATGTCTCTTCAGCGGAGCTATTTAGTCAGGATCAAATGAATGCCCTGCGGGATTGGCTGATCCAGCAGTCGTTAGACGATGACCCGTATCGGCCCAAATTTATTGTTTCCCCTGCAATGCTGCTTCCTCGATATAAACGGTCTTTTCAAGGGGGGCATCGCGCCAGCGCAATACATTCCGATGCCTGGGATGGATACCCTCAAACTTTGCAGAGAATATTAAGACTGATTACACAAATTGACATTCAGAACGTCATTTTCCTAAGTGGCAATGCCCATTTGTCTTGTTTGGCAGAAATCAAAATCAGTGACTCAAATGGCGGGCAAGCGCAAACAATCTGGTCGATCCACAGCTCCGCTCTGTACGCACCTCTGCCTTTTGCAAATGCAGACCGGGCTGATATCGCTGCGGAAGATGAGTTTGTTGTCCCTCACGAATTGCCCTCGGGGGAGGCCAGTCTCTGTCAGGTGTCTACACAGTTTGCTGCTGAGGGAGACGGGTTTACCTATCTAAAGATTGAAAAAAGGGAGGGGGGCTGGGCGATTCAATGCGAGTTTGACCGCGAGGCTACAGACGGAAGGGAGGAGAATCCTTTCTATTTTTTATTAGATTGTCCTGTGTCCGAATGCAGCTGAGCGTCGAGAGTCTTAGGTGGCCGGTATTTTAACTGATATCCCGAGTCGAGATGCGGCATAAACCGCTTCAGTTCGGTTCCTCACGCCCAGTGCTCTGAAGGCCTGGGAAAGATGAGATTTCACAGTGCCTTCAGAGATACACATCTCCCTGGCGATAATTTTGTTGGCCTTGCCCTGTATCGCGTTCATCAGCACCTGCTGTTGGCGCTCTGAAAGTGCACTCAAGACGGAAGAGGGTGGAGGGGGCGGGCTTTCTTTTTCTTCCACTGTTTGCAGCAGTCCGTCGAGTGCGTTGGGGGGGAGATAGACACCGCCATTGAGCACCAGGTGCAAAGCCGAGGTCAGCACTTTTGAACTGGATGACTTGGGTATAAACCCTGAAGCCCCCAACTCAATAGCCTGGCGAATTAACTGAGGGTTGTCTTCGCCGGTGAGCACAACAATTGGCGATTCATCAAACTGCTCTCTAAATGTTTTGAGTGTGTCAGTGCCCTTTGAGTCAGGGAGGTTCAAATCCAGTAGAATCAGGTCAAAATTATTATCCCTTAGAAAAACTAGGGCTTCTTCACAGGTGCCGGCCTCAATAAACTCGATGGTATCGTCGAGGTCGCTCAGCACGAACTTCAATCCATCACGAAAAATCGCATGGTCGTCAATGAGCATTATTTGCAACGATCTATACTCCGTTCCGGCTTCTAACAACACACCCGTTAAACGCTAAGGTCAATCCCTTGGCCTAAAACGGAGTCTTGCTCACAATATCACTAACGGCCTAGCCGTTGGTCTAACCGATAGTCCAATAGAGACTACGGATTTAAAGATATAGACTATGGGATCTAAAAACCACCAATAATTGATGACTGAGCACTGACCACTGCGAGTAGATTAAATTATCACCAGTGGTGTAAATGTGAGTACTCATTCAGTCAGGACAGAAAAGAGGCCAAATCT
>CAJWCA010000175.1 GCA_913020395.1 uncultured Cellvibrionales bacterium
CGAGGCAGTGCAGGGGCTACGCCACGCCGACGAAGCGGGTGGGCTAAGCGGAGGCCCGGTTAGAGAGCCCTCTACGCAGGTTGTACGGTGGCTTTCCGATGCTTTGGCGGGAGCGCTTCCCATCGTGGGTGTGGGTGGCATTATCAAGGGTGCTGACGCCGCAGAAAAAATCGATGCTGGCGCCAGCTTGGTGCAGGTTTACAGCGGCTTCATTTATCGCGGGCCAAGTTTGATTGGTGAGTGTGCCGATGCGGTGGGTGCTGCGATGGTTAAGGTTTAACAGGGTGTTACTGGGGCCGAACCGCTCAAGGTTTAAACGGTTCACGGGCCCCTGTTCCTGTATGATGTTAGAGAGTTGTGTTCGCTTATAGATTGGTCAGTTTTTGTATTTGCGCTAAACGGTTGTAACCGTCCCAGTGGTCTTCGCGGGCTTCTCGCCAGCCCCCCAGCCATTGTTGCCGAGCAAATCCACTGTCGTGAGGGCAGAGTGTTCTGGAGCTTCCTTTAATGCCGGCCTTGTAGCCTTTGTTAAATGCGAGTTCGTCCTGATTACGTTTTTGTCTTTTCATCGGGTAGAGCACCTCAGGTGTTGAGAGTAGGCCTTCTGGCCTTTTTTATTGGGCACACAAAACCCGAGAGGTCCCATAAACTGGAAGATGATCGGGGTAACACGGTGTGCGTCATGGGCTGCGTTTTCAGCAGCGAGCAGGCAGTACACCAAAAACTAACCGGTCTTGGGAATGATTTTATTTTTATGCTTGAGGCCGCTTTTATCGCATCGAGCTATATTTATTCAGAGACAAGGTTGGCATTAATGCCTAAGCTCTTGTTATTCAGTCGTTTTTTAGGGGGCCACGGCCCCCGGCGTTAAACAGTTAAGGAAGGTCATGGAACATCAATATTTTGCCGCTTGTCCAAAGGGGCTGGAGGCACTGCTAGCCGAGGAGCTTGAGAGCCTTGGGTGTGAGCAGTTGAGGCAGACCGTCGCCGGCGTCTATTTTAATGGCACCTCTGAGGCGGCTTATCGCGCCTGTCTCTGGTCTCGTTTGGCCAATAAAATCTTGATGCCGCTTACACGTTTCTCTCTGGACAACGCCGATTCATTATACGAGGGCGTGCGCGCCGTCCCCTGGGTTGATCACATAAACCCTCACGGTACCCTGTTGGTCGACTTTATTGGTACCGACAACGCCATCAGGAACAGTCAGTTTGGCGCACTTAAGGTTAAAGATGCCGTGGTGGACAGTCTTCGTGAATCGACGGGGGTCAGGCCATCTATTGCCAAGCAGAATCCCGATATTCGATTAAATGCCCGATTGAGCAAAGGCAGTCTTGTGCTTAGCCTGGATCTCAGTGGGGCCAGCCTTCACCGCCGAGGTTATCGTGTAAAGCAGGGTATTGCCCCCATGAAAGAAAACCTGGCCGCAGCCATATTGTTGCGTGCGGGCTGGCCGGAGATCGCCCGTCAGGGTGGGGCCTTACTCGATCCTATGTGCGGTTCGGGCACCATTTTGATTGAAGCTGCGATGATGGCTGCCGACAGCGCCCCGGGCTTGCACCGAAGTTTTGGTTTTGAACGTTGGCTCAACCACGAAAATGACACCTGGCTGGGGCTTAGGGAAGAAGCCATTGAGCGTCGACGTGAGGGGCTGGCAGGGGACCTCGTTGAAATTCGCGGATACGACGCCGATGTTAAAGTCATTAGAGCCGCTGAAGAGAACATTGCGCAGGCCAAACTCGACCACTGGTTGCGCCTGAGCAGAAAAGAACTAAAAGACTTTAAAATGCCCACTCACAGGGCTCTGAATAGTGGTTTAGTGCTTTCGAATCCGCCCTATGGTGAGCGACTCGGTGAAATCGAGTCTTTAAAATTACTTTATCAGTATTTAGGCAATAGTCTAAAAACAGAATTTCCCGGTTGGCGAGCTGGCATTTTTACGGGCAACCCGGAACTGGGCAAGCATATGGGGATGCGAGCCGAGAAAAAGTACAAATTGTTTAACGGCACTATTCCCAGTGAGCTGCTCATGTTTAACATTCATGAGGACAACTTCCACAAACATCCGATCGAGCAATCGGCCAGGCAATCAGAGCTTAAACCGGGCCACGAAACACTGTCGGCCGGTGCGGCTATGTTGGTCAATCGGCTGAAAAAAAATCAAAAGCAACTGGCCAAGTGGGTGAAGAAAAACGACATCGATTGTTACCGGCTTTATGATGCTGATATGCCTGAGTATTCAGCCGCGATCGATATCTATGGTGACCATGTTCATGTACAGGAATACCAAGCGCCCAAGTCAATCGACGAAGATAAGGCCCAGAAACGGTTTGAGGAGATCAAGGCGGCGGTGCCTGTAGCATTGGGCATTGATACAAACAAAATTAGTTATAAACAACGTCGAAGAAACCGGGGCATGAGCCAATATGAAAAGCTCGATGACCAGGGGCAACACAATAGCCTCACGGTGAGCGAAGGGCAGGGGAAGTTTGTCATTAACCTTTGGGATTATCTCGACTGTGGACTGTTTCTGGATCACAGACCGGTTCGTCAGAAGATCGCGGAAATGGCCCGTGGCAAGCGCTTTTTGAACTTGTTTTGTTACACCTCAACGGCCTCCGTGCAGGCTGCATTAGGGGGGGCTCGATATACCGTCAGCGTTGATATGTCCAATACTTACCTTTCCTGGGCTCGAAAAAATTATGCCCTAAATGGCCTGAGTGAAAGTAAAAATCGCCTGGAGCAGGCGGATTGTATTCGCTGGCTGAGTGATTGCGATCAAACTTTTGATTTGATTTTATTGGATCCTCCCAGTTTCTCGAATTCAAAGAGAATGGAAGGGGTGTTGGATATTCAGCAGGATCATGTTGCCCTGATAAAGGATGCGATGAGGGTGCTGGAGCCGGGCGGCAGCTTGATTTTCAGTAATAACCTGCGTAGCTTTAAAATGGACCTTGAGCAGCTAGTCGAGTGGGACGTGAGTAATATTAGCGCAGAAACACTGGATCAGGATTTCAAGCGAAACCCCAAAATACACCAATGCTGGGTGATCAAACACCGCACGTAGATACTCACAAAAATCAATACTACAGGTAGGAAATGGAATGGCTTATCGTTGTGGAGATTGTAGTTATAAAGGCTCTCGATTTCCCGGGAGCCAATGCCCTGCCTGCGGTTCATTTAATGTGTCAGAACACAATTCTGCGCAAAAAATGAAGCCGACAGAGGCGAGAAAGCCCTATCGTCTGGGCTTGTTGGTCGCTCTGTGGATCTACCTTATTTACGCCGTTCTCTCAAAGCTGTTTTTCTCTTAGCCCTTAGGAGTCGGTCCCTTCAGAGTCAGTCCCTTCGAAGTTTGTCGTTCACAGCGATGGGGTTGGGGTAGTTAAAAATAACAATGTAACTGGAAACCAGAAACGTGATGATGGCTGTGGCCTGAATCAGGGTTGAGGCTTTGTCGGAAATCAACGAGGCGTTGGTTGCCACAAATGCGATGAGCAGTGAGAACTCGCTGATTTGTCCTAAGCGGAACCCGATATTCCAGGCGAGTGTATTGTGTTCGCTGTGGTGACGTAAGAGAAAGCGAAATACCAGTGGTTTAATTACCAGGATGATACCGGCCAGCAGGGTTGCCGCAAGTAATATTTCGCCCAGTAAGTCTAAATTGAAACGGGCGCCAATCGAAAAGAAAAACAAAATCAAAAAGAAATCGCGAAGAGGTTTCAAGCTCAGTGCAATGTATTGGGCGATGGGGCTAGTGGCGAGGGTAATGCCGGCCAGGAAGGCACCAATTTCTGCGGATAAACCCAGACTCTCAGACAATTCCGCCATTCCGAGGCACCAGCCGAGGGCAAGCAGAAAGATGTATTCATGAAAACGATCGAAGGTCTGAATGAGCTTCAGTAAAACAAAACGAACAAATCCATAGGCAAACAGCCCGACCACCGGCAGCGCGGCGAAGGTCATTGCAAGCTGGTTGGCATTAACTTCTCCGAGATTGCCACTCAGCAATACCATTAAACACAATATGGCAATGAAATCCTGCAGCAGAAGCAGGCCGACCATCATCTCTCCCGTGTGTCGATGGTGCAGTACCGTGGTCGGCAATAATTTAATGCCAATGATCGTGCTGGAAAACATCATGGCCATGCCGATGATCAGGTTTTCTGTATGGCTGAAACCAAAGGCGTGCCCCAGGGCGTAACCACAAAGAGCGAAGATTGCAGAGCTGATCAGGGCGACGCTGGTGGCTTTGCGCAATACAGCGACCAAGGCCTTGGGCTGCATGTCCAGCCCGAGCAGAAACAGCAGAAAAATGATACCGATACGAGACATTTCACTGATGGCCTCGACGTCGGTAATCATTTTAAGACCGAAGGGGCCAAGCAGTGCGCCGAGCGCAATGTAGGCAACAAGCAGTGGTTGTTTAGTGTACAGCGCCAAGGTCGAAAGGAGCGCTGCGCCGGTAAAAATAAGGAAAAAAGATTGAAATAGCGAATCGCCCATAGCTGCTAGCATTTCTCGAACTGAAAGATAGCGATATTGTTACAGCTTTAGCGCACAAATGCATCTTTGTGCTTAAGCTCATCGCAATGCAATGAGCTTAAGTATGGTTGGAGGCCTCAGGCACGTCGCCTGAACAGCGGCATCGGTTTATCAACCGCGGCCTGGTAGGATTCAGAAAAATCACTGAGCGACGCTAATGACGCTTCCAGATCAAAGGCTTCCCGACAGTCGAAGGCATTGAAACCGCAGCGACTTAAAAACGTCAGCTGATCCCGAATGATATTTCCGTAAGCACGCAGCTCACCCTTAAATCCATAGCGGTCTCGCAGAAGGCGTCCGATTGAGAAACCACGCCCATCCATGAACCCGGGGAAGTTCACTGCTATCAGTGGTAGCGTTGCAACATCATCGCCTAATTCAGATGGGAGTTGGTCATTTTCTAGCCAGACACCTACATCATCGCGTTGAGACAACGAACCTTTTTGATCCAACCAAACGGCTAAAGGCACAATCACTTTACCTTCAGGCACAGCGGTAGCTTGGTCTTCATCGTTGTTTGTAAGCCATTGCCACTCATTGCTAACAATAGCGCCATCTTTAATTAACTTTGGCATATGCACGCTCCTTAAATGGCGCTAGACCCACCCTGCGATAGGTATCAATAAACTGTTCGTCGCCCTGACGGTTTTCGACAAATACATTCAGCAATTTCGCGATAACATCGGCCATTTCTTCCTGGCCAAAGGAGGGGCCCAGAACCTTTCCGAGAGAGGCATCGCTGCCCGCGCTGCCGCCGAGCTGAACCTGGTAAAATTCGCTACCTTTCTTGTCGACACCCAGAATGCCGATATGGCCTATGTGGTGGTGACCGCAGGCGTTCATACAGCCGGAGATATTCAGGTCAATGTCACCGAGGTCATAGAGGTAGTCCATGTCGTCGAAGCGCCTTTGAATGGCTTCTGCGATGGGAATGGACTTGGCGTTGGCCAGAGAGCAAAAATCGCCGCCGGGGCAGCAAATCATGTCAGTGAGCGTGCCGATATTGGGTGTAGCAAATCCGGCGTCTTTGGCGGCTTGCCACACTTGAAACAAGTCTTCTTTGCGAACGTCTCCCAGCACAATGTTTTGCTCGTGGGTCGTTCGGGCTTCGCCAAATGAATATTGGTCGGCGAGCTTGGCTATTTCTTCCAGTTGGCGATCAGTGATGTCGCCAGGCGCCACGCCAGTTGGCTTGAGTGAAAGTGTTACCGCAGCGTATCCGGCTTTGCGGTGTGTGCGGACGTTGCGGTTTAGCCACTTGTCGAAGGCTTTGTGTTCGCCTCTCAGGCTGCTCAGGTCAGCATCGGCCTGATTATCGTCAATCGACTGGTAACTAGGCTCAGTGAAAAAGCTCTTGGCCCGATCGATTTCTTCTGTTGTGAGCTGCGTATAACCTTCTTTCAGGTGCTGCCATTCGTCTTCTACTTTGGCGGCAAAGGTTTCTGCCCCCATCGCTCGCACCAAAATCTTGATACGGGCCTTATATTTGTTGTCCCTACGACCATTCAGGTTGTATACGCGCAAGATCGCATCAAGGTATGACAACAGGTGTTCTTGAGGCAGAAAGTCTTTGATCAGGCTACCGATAACCGGTGTGCGCCCTAAACCGCCACCCACTAATACCCTGAACCCGGTTTCGCCAGCGTCGTTGCTGACCATCTGCAGGCCTATGTCATGCACCTGAACCGCCGCACGGTCATCACTGGCGCCGGTGACGGCAATCTTGAACTTGCGGGGCAAAAAGGCAAATTCAGGGTGAAGGGTGGACCACTGGCGGATGATTTCGCAGTAGGGGCGCGGGTCTATATGTTCATCGGGTGCAATGCCGGCAAACTGGTCAGAGGTGGTATTGCGAATGCAGTTGCCGCTGGATTGGGTTGCGTGCATCTCAACCTCAGCCAGTTCCGCCAATATATTGGGTACTTCGGCGAGCTCAGGCCAATTGAATTGAATGTTCTGGCGGGTACTGATGTGGCAGTAACCTTTGTCGTAGTGGCGTGCGATGTGGGCGAGTTTGCGCAACTGGGTGGAATTCAGCATTCCATAGGGCACATTAACTCTCAGCATAGGCGCCAGTCTCTGCACATAGAGACCATTTTGTAAGCGCAGAGGCAAAAATTCATCTTCGCTCAGCTCGCCAGTGAGGTAGCGGTCTGTCTGGCCGCGAAACTGTGCAACACGGTCGCGGATGATTTGATGGTCATATTGGTCGTATACATACATCGGAGCGAACAGCCTTATAACTTTCGGTTATTACCTAAAAACTTCTAGGGTCTATGCCTGGATTCAATTTTGGCGCGCAGGATATAACAAATTGAGCACTTCTGCGAGCCCGAGACTACTCATTTCGTGCCTTTGACACCCTCGAGCGGGCGTAACAATAGCACCTGAGGGTAGCAAATCGAACAACCGTATTTACATATTTGTATACCTTTTGGTAATAATGCATTATTTCTACTTGCACCCCCCCCGGTAAGTGGGGTTAGAATCAGATCCCGCTAAAAAATGTACGACAATAAAAAACGGAGAATAATAAAAATGAACCAAGAAATTCAAATGCAAGAACAGGGCGACAGCGCCGCTGACGCTATTGCCGCCATCGTTCTTATCGCCATTTTTGTCACTACCTGTATTTTCTGGGTAAGCGGTCAGTAAAAACCGCAAGTGCCCTGGTCTGTCGTTCATTGTCAGGGCTAGCTATGGCTAGCAAAGGAAAGGCCCTTGAGGGGGAGTGTGCTAGACGCCACTTTCGCTCAGGACCGTGCTGACAACCGTCGCTACAACAATTACAAACAAAACCGTAAATATGATGCCTGCTGCAATATAAGGGTAAATACTCCCTTGTTTGAAGTCTCGCTCATGGGTTTTGCTGCTCTGAACACCAAAAGCTGCCCCCATTGTGCTCAACACAATCTGCCAAAACCCCGGTTTTGTGGGTTTGTCATCGTCTGTCATCCGGAGAGCGCTCCTGTCGGGCCTTTATATTGCGGGCCTATATATTGATCAAGGTTACTCATCATAACCCAGAACCGGTCGCAGCCAGCGCTCGAGTTCAGTGATTTCAACTCCTTTCCGGGATGCCAAAGATTCTACCTGGTCTTTTTGTATCTTTCCCGTGCCAAAATAGCGAGATTCGGGGTGTGAAAAATACCAGCCCGATACCGCTGCGGCGGGTGTCATCGCAAAGTGCTCTGTCAGTTCAACGCCAATGGCCTCTTCGGCATTCAGTAGACTAAACAATTGTGTCTTTTCACTGTGATCCGGGCATGCGGGATAACCCGGGGCAGGGCGTATGCCTCGATACTTTTCCTTGATAAGCTCTTCATTGCTCAGGCTTTCCTCTGAGTCATAGGCCCAAAATTCCTGCCTTACTCGTTTGTGCATATGTTCTGCAAAGGCTTCTGCGAGTCTGTCTGCAAGCGCTTTGACCATGATGCTGCTGTAATCGTCGTGTGCATCTTCATAGGATTTTGCCAAGGCTTCCGCGCCAATGCCGGCGGTGACAACAAACCCTCCCACATAGTCTTCAACGCCTGAATCTTCAGGTGCTACAAAATCTGCCAGTGAGTAATTGGGTTTTAGATTGCCAGGTTTTTTGTTTTGAACACGAATATGATGCAGGCGCTCACGACTGTTTTCCCGTGATTCGTTTTCATAAATAGCGATGTCATCGTGATCGACGGTATTGGCCGGCCAAAATCCCACCACCGCTTTGGCGGTCAATAGTTTTTCATCGATTATCTTTTTCAGCAGGGCCTGGGCATCGCTGAAGAGCTGGGTAGCGGCTTCACCGACGACATCGTCCTGAAGAATGCGTGGGTATTTTCCGGCGAGATCCCAGCTGATAAAAAAGGGTGTCCAATCGATGAATTCCAACAAACTCTCAAGCGGGTATTCTTCAAACACTCTTGTACCGGTGAAGATTGGTTTGGGTGGTACGTAGTTATCCCAGTCTGCCTTAAAGCCGGCGTTGATTGCATCTGGATAGCTCAGTGTTGTGCCGCGCGCTTTCCGGCCAGCGTTTCGAACACGTACTTTTTCATAGTCTTCTTTAAGTTCGTTGATAAACTTTTTCTTTTCGGCACTCAGCAACTTTCCTGCCACGCCTACGGCCCGGGATGCGTCCGCAACGTAGACACATTGGTCCAGATGAAATTTGGGGTCAATTTTTACCGCGGTGTGCGCTTTGGACGTGGTTGCACCACCAATTAAAAGTGGCAACTTGATTTCCTGTCGTTCCATTTCACTGGCGACATGAACCATTTCATCCAGCGACGGCGTGATCAAGCCCGACAACCCAATCAAATCACATTTTTCCTCTATGGCTACCTTGAGTATCTTCTCACAGGGTACCATCACACCGAGGTCGATCACTTCATAGTTGTTGCACTGCAGAACAACGCCAACAATATTTTTGCCAATGTCGTGCACATCTCCTTTAACGGTTGCCATGACCACTTTGCCATTGGAACTGTTGCCTTCATCCTTTTCATCTTCGATGTAAGGTTGCAGGTGGGCGACGGATTGCTTCATAACCCGGGCGGATTTTACGACCTGGGGTAAAAACATTTTACCTGCGCCAAATAAATCACCCACCACGTTCATGCCGTCCATTAATGGACCTTCAATCACCTGAATAGGGCGATCGAATAAATGACGGGCTTCTTCAGTATCTTCAACAACAAAGGTATTAATACCTTTCACCAAAGCGTGACTTAAACGCTCGGCTACGGGTAAGTTGCGCCATTCTTGGGTTTCTACTTCCTGAACGCTGCCATCACCGCGATACTTCTCAGCAATTTCCAATAGGCGAT
>CAJWCA010000176.1 GCA_913020395.1 uncultured Cellvibrionales bacterium
CCAAGGGTGATTATTCCAATGTGCACGGCGGCACAAACACCATGAAGATCCTGCGAGTAGGGCAGGAGATTCGCTAGAATATTTTTTTTGTTATTTTTTTACAAAAAACCTATAGACAGCGCTGTCATTTGCTGGCAAACTAGCTCCACTTCATGGGTTAATCCCTTCTGACGTGAAGTTCATGTTCCAATACCGCCCCTGGCGGATTGCCTGTTGTGAGCATGAGGTAGTATCGTATCTGTGTCTAATATGACGCCCGCGACAACCTTTGTGTCGCGGGTTTTTTTTTACAAAAAAAACCTCCTTCTTTCACTAAATCGCAATATAGCACCGGCAAACTCGACTCTGTCTCAACAGTGAACATGGGTGCTTGAGTTGTTGGGCGGCTGTGTTAAGATGCGCACCCTTCAAAAGAGGCTGCTCGAATAATAAACATAATTGAGCCCGGAAGATTGAGTGCTATGGAAACTGATTTACTATTTAACCCGCTGACCGTCACTAACCGTTTGGGACAGGAAATAACCCTTGGGGTTAAGCTGATTTCAATGGGAAAGCGTGGCTATTTATTTATGCATGCCCCCAAGCGAGCTGCATCCAGCTTGATTGCTAAAAACGCTGAACACTTGGCTCACCAGTTAGTGAGCCGCTTCCGGCTGGATCACAGAAACCTGGATATTGTGGAGCTCCGCGATCAGCAGGAAGATACTGAAATGCTACGCTGGCGATTTGAGTGGGTGGGAGCATCTGCCAGATCCGCAAAAAGTGAATTGATGACTTCCAGGTCACAACGACAATTTTTAGCGTCAGTATTGCTTGAAGGAGAAGAGCAGGCCCTGGCGGAACTGGAAACAGATATCGTCAATTAAGGTGTTAGGCGGCTTGCCGATTGCCTGGGGTTTCACGTCGCTGACGCCACAGGCCCACAATGACAAAGAGAGCACCTAGCAGTAGGCTCGGTGCACTTCCCCATCTTAAAAAAGGTGTCAGCCCGCTCATGGGCACAACCTCTCCCGAAAGCGTTTGTAAGGTAAATTGCTCGCTTTTTGCCAGGATGTTTCCCTGGTGATCAATAATGCCACTGACCCCATTGTTCGTGCTTCTGATCATGTAGCGCCCGGTTTCCAATGCTCTCATCTGGGCCATCTGCATGTGTTGTAGAGGCCCAATGGAGCCACCAAACCACGCATCGTTGCTGATGGTGAGAAGTACGTCTGCTTGAGCAGCGGCCTCTGAGACCAGACCTGGATAGACAACTTCATAACAAATAGAGGGCGCGATACGGATATCACCTGCCAGCAGCCCTAGTTGTTCGCGTGGGCCCGCGTGAATAACGGATTGTGGCAAATCAAAAAAAGCGATAAGCCCCCTTAGAAAAGATTCCATGGGAACATATTCCCCAAAAGGTACCAGGCGCTGTTTATGGTAAAGCCCCATGCCGGTGCCCAAGCCCAGCACGCTATTAAAATATTTTCTTTGCTGATGATCGTCGTACAGAATGCCGGTGATTAAGGTACTTTGTTCCTGTTGGGCTCGTTGATCCATTTCCTTGAGGAAATCGGTGGCCTCGTGATAAAGCATTGGCACTGCAGCTTCCGGCCAAATCACCCAGTCTTTTTGCCAGAGCGATTCACTCAGGCTGCGCAGACGATCCAGCGTCGGCTCCCGAAAGTGAGGGGCCCATTTCAGGTTCTGCGGAATATTGGGTTGAACCATGCCTACGCTGATTGGGCTGCTTTTTGGCGCTGTCCAAACCTGAGAGCGCAAACCCTGTCCGGCGCCCCACAAGGCGATAACAATGAGCGCCCCTGTTAGCAGGGGTGGCTTTGCCTGTTTGCTTCGAAAAGCCATGCCCAGATTAGACAGGTAGGCCGCGCTGTAGGCGATGATCAAGCCAAGGCCAAAAACGCCGACGACCGGTGACCATCCGGCGAGGGGGGTCTGTAGGTGCCCATAACCAACATAGAGCCACGGGAACCCGGTAAACAACCAAGAGCGCAGCCACTCGCCCAGCATCCATAGACCGGCAAAGCCCAGTGAATTAACCATGATGCGACGTTCACCCGAGGGGATTTTGCTGATCAGCGCCCAGGGCAAACAAAAAATGAGTGCCATCGCCGCAACAAACAGGGCCGTCATAACCACCGCTAAGGGCAGTGCCGTGTTGCCAAATTCGTGAATGCTAACAAACACCCATGAAGCGCCACTGCCGTAATAACCGAGACCAAAATAAAAGGCCCGCGCCAGTGCGTCGCGACTGTTGAGCCCCTGTAATAGGCGGGCAAATAAGGCGAGCCCCAGCAGAGCAAGAGGCCATAGGTCAAAGGGGGCGAGAGACAGGGGTAGAACTGCGCCTGCAATCAATGCGAGGCCGTGGCCACGCAAGCCAGGGCAGAAGTTAAGCACGGGTGATGGCCTCATGAATATTTTCTGAAGTCTAGCTCTCTGCGCTCTGGGGAAGGGTCATGCGCAGCAAGTGAATGCGGCGGCTGTCGGCATACAAAACGCGGAACTGGAAACCGTCGATTTCCGTAGTTTCATTGCGTTGAGGTAAATGACCAAAGGTGTGCATCATTATTCCGCCAATCGTATCAAATTCATCGTCATTCAATTGAGTATTGAATTGTTCATTGAAGTCATCGATTGGGGTTAGTGCCTTGATGATAAAGTCTTGATCGTTAACCTTTCGAATGAAGGCGTCGGCGTTGTCATCATCGGTTTCATCTTCGATTTCCCCAACAATTTCTTCGAGAATATCTTCAATGGTCACCAGACCCGAGATGCCACCGTATTCGTCTATTACTAAGGCCATGTGATAGCGGTTTTCGCGAAACTCACGCAATAAAATATTGAGTCGTTTGCTTTCCGGGATGATCGTTGCGGGCCGAATAATATCTTCTAGTTTGAACTCATCTTTACCGCCTAAAATCAGAGGCAGTAAATCTTTGGCGAGCAATACGCCTTTAATGTCATCAATGGACTCATCAATAATGGGGAATCGAGAGTGGCCGGAAGAAATAATTTTAGTCAGAAATTCTTCAGGGCTTTCGTCTTGTTTTACTACCACCATGTGAGAGCGGGGAATCATAATTTCCCTCACTTGTTGTTCCGATACTTCAAGGGCGCCCTCGATAATGCTGTAGGCTTCTTGATCCAGCACTTTATTGGCGGCAGCCTCCTTGATAATTCCGAGGAGTTCGTCCCTGGATTTAGGTTCGGCAGAAAAAGTATTTAGCAGTTTGTCCAGCCATGATTTGTCTTGTGGACGCTCTTTTGATTGGCTGCTCGACGGGTCTTCGCTCATGGCGATGAGTAACTCCTGGGTGAGTGAGTGTTGCCTGACTTGTTGTGTGTGAGTTCGTAGGGGGCAGAGTAGTTTAGTTTTTGCATAATACTTGTCTCCAGTGCTTCCATAGCCTCCGCATCATCTGTTTCGATATGGTCGTAACCTAATAAATGCAGGGTGCCGTGAATGATCATGTGTGCCCAGTGAGATTCCAGGCTCTTTTGTTGGTCCGCAGCCTCCGCCTCAACTACCGGCGCGCAGACAACAAGGTCGCCCAACAAAGGTAGTTCGAGTTCAGGGGGAAGCTCAGCAGGAAAAGACAAAACATTGGTCGGTTTGTCTTTGTCGCGATACTGTCGATTGAGTGTTCTGCCCTCTTCGGCGTCGACGATGCGCACGCTAACTTCCGCCGATTCTCTTTCATCTCGAATCGCCGCGCCGACCCACCGTTCAATGTGAGCGGAGTCGGGAAGAAAGTCGCCTTGGGTGGCGATTTGAAGATCGATAGTGTGAGGCATATTTAGTCGCGGCTGTGCTGCTGTTCGTGTTCGTCGTAGGCTTCAACGATCAATTGAACCAGAGGGTGGCGAACGACATCGCGGGCGCCAAAGTGGGTAAAGCTAATGTCGGTGACACGCTCCAGTACATCCATGCAATGTTTCAGGCCAGAGGCCTGGCCCCGGGGCAAGTCAATTTGACTGGGGTCGCCGGTAATCACTGCAGTGGTGCCAAAACCGATACGGGTGAGGAACATCTTCATTTGTTCGCGGGTGGTGTTCTGGCTTTCGTCGAGAATAACAAATGAATTATTAAGGGTGCGACCTCGCATAAAGGCAAGTGGGGCCACCTCAATAACGTTGCGTTCAATTAATTTCCCAACGGTTTCAAAACCGAGCATTTCGAACAAGGCGTCGTAGAGTGGGCGCAGATAGGGGTCGACCTTTTGTGATAAGTCTCCAGGCAGAAAACCGAGCTTTTCACCAGCTTCAACCGCGGGCCGTACCAATAGAATACGTTCAACTTCATTTTTCAGCAGAGACTCAACCGCACAGGCGACCGCCAGGTAGGTTTTCCCGGTGCCCGCAGGTCCAATGCCAAAATTGATATCGTGGGTTTGCACGGCCCTTACATAACCCAGCTGATTGGTGCCACGGGGTTTGACGGTGCATTTCTTGGTTCGAATTAGGGTGACTTCAGACTTGTCAGAAGGTGTCTCATCACGCTCGCTGTCTTCACGATTGGCTTGTTGCAGGGCCAAATGGACTTCATCGGGGCTCAAGTCCTTGCCTTCATCAGTTTCTGCATAGAGTGCCTGAAGAATTTGCCGGCCAATTTTGGTTTGTTGTACAGGGCCTGTCAGCGAGAATTGATTGCCGCGGTTGCGAACCTCGATGCCGAGGCGTCGTTCAATTTGTTGCAGGTGTGAGTCCAGGTGGCCGCAGAGTTTAGCCAGCCGTCGAGCGTCATTGGGTTCCAGAGTAAGCTTTTGGGTAACGCCTTCTGGAGGCGAGACCGCCTGTTGCGCGGGAAGAGGCGCGTCGGCGTTGTCCTTCGTGGTGCTGTCCAAGTTTTTTTACAACCATCCTTTTAGTTGGGTATTTTCCGTAGCCTAACCCATTCATAAGCGAGGTGAAAGGCTGTTGACGGGCTAAATCGTTCTTAAAGCGTGAGTGTTTATTCTCTACGGCTGTTAGTCCAGTTCTGAGCCAATCAGGGTGCCTCTCAGCGAGTTGGGTAAGGCCTGCTCAATCAGCACGTCGGCAAACTTGCCGATGAGCTCACTTTGATTGGCTTTGAAGTTAACGACGCGGTTATTTTCGGTGCGCCCAGCCAGTTCTCCGGGGTCTTTTTTGGAGTATCCGGTCACTAATACACGCTCTGTGTTGCCCACCATGCGCCTGGCGATTTCCTGAGCTTGTTGATTGATGCGTTGTTGGAGCAGCTTCAAGCGTTCTTTATGCACACTTTCAGGGGTGTCATCAAGCATATCGGCGGCCGGTGTCCCGGGTCTGGCACTGTAAATGAAGCTAAAGGATAAATCGAAGCCTATATCCTGAATTAAATTCATAGTGCCTTCGAAGTCCGCATCTGTTTCGCCAGGGAAGCCCACAATAAAGTCTGATGAAAAACAAATATCAGGCCGGACTTTGCGCAAGCGTCGCATTTTGCTTTTGTATTCAAGTACGGTGTGTCCGCGTTTCATCGCCATCAAAATGCGGTCAGAACCACTTTGTACGGGCAAGTGTAGATGGCTGACAAGCTCGGGGACATCAGCGTAGACGTCAATGAGGCTGTCTGAAAACTCGACCGGGTGCGACGTCGTAAACCGTATGCGGTCAATACCCTCAATGGCTGCAACATAGGTGATCAATTCGGCAAGGTCGACAACATCACCGTTGTCGCTGCTGCCCCGGAAGGCGTTTACATTCTGGCCTAAAAGGTTGACTTCACGCACGCCTTGGCCTGCCAGGTGGACCACTTCGGCCAACACGTCTGCCACCGGGCGGGAGACTTCTTCGCCGCGGGTATAGGGGACAACACAGAACGTGCAGTATTTTGAGCAGCCTTCCATGATAGAGACAAACGCCGAGGCGCCATCCGCTTCAGGCTGGGGTAGTTTGTCGAATTTCTCGATTTCCGGGAAAGAGATGTCAACCACCACCGCACCATTGTCCCGGGGGGTTTCCATCATCTCTGGCAGGCGGTGCAGGGTTTGTGGGCCAAATATCAAATCGACGTAGGGGGCCCGTTTGGCAATGGCCTCACCTTCTTGGCTGGCTACACAGCCGCCCACTCCGATCACCAGATCGGGCTTGCTTTCTTTAAGGTGTTTCCAGCGGCCCAGTTGGTGGAACAGTTTTTCCTGGGCTTTTTCACGGATAGAGCAGGTATTCACCAGCAGTACGTCGGCTTCGGTGGGGTCGTCGGTCGGCTCCATCTGATGGCTATCGCCCAATAGATCAGCCATACGAGCAGAATCGTATTCATTCATTTGGCAGCCGTGTGTTTGAATATAGAGCTTTTTAACGGCTTTTTCGCTCGTTGACATAGTAAATACCTGTTCAAAAACTGGTCAATTTCGTAGGGACCGCGCATTATAGCGACAGAAGGTGCCAAAGCCTATAGCCTTGGCCTTGGAATTTAGGAATCAGGCCCAATAATTAGGGCTTCGGGCACTCAGGCTGTGCCGACTCTTCAACTAACGGTAGTTTTTGGTAATACACATGGCAGCGAAACCCATCTACAAGGTAATCTTTTATAACCAAAATCAGGTATTTGAAGTCTTTGCCGAGGCGATCTATCAGAGTGAAATGTATGGTTTCATCGAGATCGAAGAATTGATCTTCGGTGAGCGCTCACAATTACTGGTGGATCCCGCGGAAGAAAAACTCAAAACAGAGTTTGCGGGCGTAAAGCGCTCCTACATTCCTATGCAGAGTGTGATTCGCATTGACGAGGTTGAGAAAGAGGGGACGGCAAAGGCCACAGAATTGAAGTCGGGGGATAAGGTTGCCCACTTCCCAGGTCAGAGCTTTGTGCCTGGGCCAGGAGCGGATTGACTGGCCCGCCGCTTCATTTTTCGGTAATCACTTCTATATCATCGGTGATTACCAATTCATCACGTACTAAAGCTTTCTGATTTTAAACTTTCGATTTTTAATTTTTCCGTTCTGAAGTCTGGCCATGGCCGTTCGCGCGACCTCACGTTCCACGGCGACATAGGTGGAAAAATCAAAGACATTGATTTTTCCCACTTGGGCGCCGGGGATGCCTGCGCTGCCTGTTAGCGCGCCCAGCACATCACCTGGGCGAATTTTGTCTTTCCTGCCCCCGGCAATACACAGAGTCACCATGTGGGGTTCAACCGGCTGCGATCTGTTTTTGGCCAGGCTGTCCAGAGTCTCCAACTGGATATCCTGTTGACTGGCGTCGCCGATTGCATTGAGTTTTCGACCTTCATTTTGCGTTGACAAGCTCAACGCCAAGCCGGATTTACCGGCTCGGCCGGTGCGACCTATTCTGTGGATATAGGTTGCAGCTTCGCGGCTGAGGTCATAGTTGATCACCGCGCTCAGATCGTCAATGTCCAGGCCTCGGGCAGCGACATCGGTGGCCACCAGCAAGTTGCAGCTGTTGTTTGAAAACTGGACCAACACCTGATCGCGGTCTCGTTGTTCCATATCGCCCTGCAGCGCCAGTGCTTTGTATCCCGCCTGATTCAGGTAGTGTTTCAGGTCGTTGCACTGTTGTTTGGTATTGCAAAAAACAACGGTGGACACGGGTCGGAAATGCCCCAATAGTTGAATGAGGGCGTCCGGTTTATCTCCATGGCTGCCCACTTCGTAAAAGTGCTGCTCTATCAGGGAGCCTTTGTGGATAGATTCCACACTCACTTTCTGGGGGTTTTTCTGAAAGCGTGCACTCATCTTCACAATGTCATCAGGGTAGGTGGCAGAAAACATCAGTGTTTGCCGCTTGGCGGGTGTTTTGCCAATAATGTCTTCAATGTCATCCGCAAACCCCATTTCCAGCATTCTGTCTGCTTCGTCCAGAACCAGTGTTTGCACGTGATTCAGATGCAGCGTTTCTTTGCGTAAATGGTCTTTGAGACGCCCCGGCGTGCCAACCACGACGTGAGCCCCGTGTTCCAGCGAGCCTATTTGAGGGCCAATAGACTGGCCGCCACACAGAACAACCACTTTTATATTTTGCTGGTAGCGAGCTAATCGACGAATCTCATTGGCAACCTGGGTACACAGCTCGCGAGTTGGGCACATAATCAGGGACTGCACATTAAAGGAGCGTGGCTCAATTTTCAGTAATAGACTTATGCCAAATGCAGCCGTCTTGCCACTGCCTGTTTTTGCCTGTGCAATCAGGTCGTGGTTCTCGATCGCCAGAGGCAGACTTTTGGCCTGGATTTCGGTCATCGACTGATAACCCATCTGCTCCAGGTTGCTCAGTTGCGCGGTCGGTAAGTTCAGGCTGGAAAATAAGGCGTCGTTGGACAAGGGATGCTCGTTAGTTGGCTGGAAGAGGGCGGGAGTATAGCAGTTGGCGGGGGCGGGGGGGAGTCAAATGAAGGCCCCTGTCTTCAGGGGCCCTGTAATCAAGGTGTTTAGCTAGCCAGGCTTCCCAGTGGTATCACGGACTTTTTTTCTTCTTCGGTTTCCTTGTTCCAGTTAAAGATATTTAAGTCAATTAACATGAAACCGGCCAACCACATGGCGGCGTCCCAAAAGTCGATAAAGGTGCCGTTGACACCCCAGTAACCGGCAATGACAAATAACAACGAGTAGAGCACGATCTTTGCCGCACCAGAGATAATCATCAAACGGCGGGTCAACAGGCCTTTCAGTTGAAGGATAATGTCCGCCTGTAGAAAGGCGACAACCAGTAACCAGGTGCCGGAATTGATCAGGTCTGCCCAGGCCAGGCCCAAAATATCCTGATAGCTATCGGCCTCATAGATAATGGCTTGATTGGCCATTTGACCGAGACTTGCCGGGTCTAGAGCTGTGCAATTGGCTGCCGTAATGGCGGTGTATTCATCCATGCCGGTCATGAGAAGGGTGCCGGTGTCCACCAGGCTGCAAGGGGCGCCCAATGCGTAAGGTTGGATGGCGCTGATAAATTCAACTTTGCCGTAATATCCCACAAACGCGGAAATGATGACTATATAGCAGAGTACTGAAAGACCGTTAAAGACATATTTCAGCCCACGATTCAGGCGCTCATCACTGATCAGGTTGGTTTCCAGTTCAAAGATCACCAGCAATAAAATCCAGGCGAGCACATCAATGGTGATTGCAAATACGTTGAGGTAGTCGGAAAAGGAGGAGCCCGCGTTGAGAATTTGTTTGGCGACGGCAAAGTCTTCGATAATAAAGGTGGAGCCGCTCAGGCAAAGTGAAATGTAGATGAATAATTTGATTGCGTTAAAAGCCATGTCTGTCGACATAAAACGTTGACTACTCATAAATCGTTTCCCGAACACACTATTATTGTAGAAGTTCTCAT
>CAJWCA010000177.1 GCA_913020395.1 uncultured Cellvibrionales bacterium
TATTATGCGGAAGATTATCACCAGCAATACCTGTCAAAAAATCCGAATGGCTACTGCGGTTTGGGTGGCACCGGTATTTGTTTAATGCCCTGAGACGTTTTCCGGGGACTTCCCCTGAAGTTCCCAGGCAAAGGCAATGATGTGTGCGATCGCGATATATAGGGCTTCGGGAATCTCGTCGCCCAACTCAAGTGTCACCAGCAAATCAATCAGGGCGGGGTTGTCGCACAGAGGCACTTCGTTTTGCTGGGCAATTTCAATAATCTCTTCCGCCAGTTCACCAACGCCTTTGGCGGTCACCGTTGGCGTATTGGTGCCGTCATAAAATAAGGCAACGGCTTTTTGCAGGTCCGGTGTATCGTTTGGCGCACTCATGTTCTTATATCCACCAGTGAATACCCCAGCTGTAATTCTTTTTTGTCGGGCTGCCCCTGAAAACACTGCAGCTCTTTCACCTCTATACCATTGTTGGACAGCTGTTCCCGCAGGAGCTTGATCTGCTTTTGAGTTTTTATAAAGGTCAGGGTTTGCTCGGCCCACAGTTTGGCTGAAACGGTATCATCAATTACCTTGAGGTGAGCATAAAAATTTCCCATCTCCGGCAGCTCAAACGACAACATGACCTCCCATTGGCGCACCTTTTGTTTGTCGCCTTCCGCGTCTTCCTGTTCTCTCCACTCATCGTCAATGCGCACTTCAACACTGTGAATGTCGTTGCCAAACTTGAACGGCAATTCCATCAGCCAGGACTGGGTGGCCTGGGAGGCTTCCGGGCTCAAGTGTTGATGGCTCAAACTGTGCAGTTGTTGCATTTGTACTTTTGCCAAACTGGCCAAAATGTATTGGTGAATAATTTGAGTCAACTGATTGCGAGTGGCTCGATGGGCCTGATCGCTGTCTCCGGAGGACCCCACTTTTTTACCGGCACCTATGTTTTGCAACAACTGTTGCAACACGAGGTCGGGGTTTCCCGATTTCGGGTTGGCGGCAAACAGCCTGTCGAGCCCGGGCGTGTTTGTCATCGGCGGTTTTTCCAATAGCGGCGCGGTGCGCGCTAATACGTTGAGCAAATTGGCTTTAATGTCGTTGTTCAATGCCCCGGCTTGTCCGGATGTCTGTGTTCTTGCAGATGTGCCGGGTGAATGGAGGGGCGTATTGATGTTTCTGCCTGAGTTGGCCGTGTAGATATTTCTGCCAGGATTGCTTGTGTTGCTTGCTCTGAGCCTTGTCGCAGATCGCATCAATTGATCCGCAGGAGTACTCCCCGTGTTTGCACGGTTTTGCTGCCGACCTCCGCTTGTGAGCGGGGCCACGTCGTTTTTTTGTGGCGATGTATTTAGGTCTGAGCTGACGGGTTTTGTTATCGTCGTTTGGTTCGCCAGTTTCGCCTCCCACTGAACGCCGCTGTTGCGCAGCGCATTTTTAACACCCGCAGGCTGACTTAACTCCTGAAGTTTGGGTAGTTGGCTCAAGACTTTTTGCACCGCGTTTTGCAGGGGCGGCGGCATCAGGTCTCGCTTTTGTGGTGGCGTCAATTGATGCACCTGCTGCAACGCGGTGAGTACTTTCTGCAGCCCTTGTTGATTGGGCAGGGCGGTTCGAAGGGCATCGCGAACCACTGCCCGAGCCTGTTCGGTGTCACTATTATCTGCAGGGCGTTGCGACACCCGGGTATCAATCACTGTTAAACGGTTTGTGCCCGCCATTTTTAACAACAGGTTTTCACCCTGACTGACGGGTTTATCGGTATAGGTCACCACCGTTTTGCCCTTCACATTAACTTCGAGCAATTTTAGCTGAGGAGACTGCAGCAGTTTTAACAGCTCGCGGTCCTGGCTCGATTGGCTAATGGCAGAGAGTAAGGCGGGGGGAATAATGGTCTGCCTGGCGCCGCCCATTGTCTGGTAGGCCTGTTGGGCCAGAGTCTGGCCGAGTGTTTTTCCTATGCCTTCCTGCCCTTTAATCTGCTGGGTTTTGGCATCGGGTGTGCCGCCGGGCTGGTATTTGTTCAGTAGTTGCTGCAACAGTTGGTCGCGTTGTTTTTCCGTTGCCAAAGCCGCCTGAATCACCCGGGCGCTGAGAGTTTCCCCCACAGTCATTTCCAGCAGCTTGGTCAGCGCCAGGTTCGTGGGAACTCGCGCGGTGTCACCGCTGTTGAGTGAGTTCTGTGGTAGTGGGGGTAATTCCATTATCCATGCCCGGTTTAATCTCTTGGGTTATTATGCCCCAATTCATTATAATCCTGCCTCTGTTATTATATCGGCCGGGCAGGCGGAAACTTGCTGCCTGTCGATTCGCCGGATCCAATTGAGACACCCACAAGCAAAGGCTGAGCACATTGACCCACCCAAATGCCCCCACTCCGCTTCTGGAGCTTAGAGCGCTTAGCTGTGAGCGGGATGAACGCTGCCTGTTTGCCGGCTTGCACATGACGGTTGAGGCGGGCGATATCGTGCAAATTGCCGGTGCGAATGGCAGCGGAAAAACCAGCCTGATCCGCTTGCTGACAGGGCTGTCACAGGATTATCAAGGTGACATTTTGTGGCAGGGCGAGCTATTGAGCCATCGCCGTCTGGATTATCTCAATCACCTGCTTTACCTGGGGCATCTGCCCGGTGTTAAAAAGGCCCTGTCTCCCCGGGAGAATTTGGCCTGGTTTGGCGGCATGAGCCACGGGCATCCACAGATTAAGGTGGATCAGGCGCTTTCCCAGGTGGGGCTGAAAGGGTTTGAAGACGTGCCCTGTTACAGCCTGTCAGCGGGGCAGTTGCGCAGGGTTGCCCTGGCGCGACTATATTTAACGCCAGCCCGAATATGGATTTTAGATGAGCCGTTTACGGCCATCGACAAACAGGGTGCCGAGCGGTTGGAAGCCCTGTTGAGTGAACATGCTGCAGGGGGTGGTGTCGTGATTCTGACAACACACCAGGCCTTAAATATTACCGGCGTTAAACAAATTAACCTGAGTGACTTCCAGGTGGATGAATCCTATTACCAGGCGCGTGATGGTTTCATCGGGGAGGGTTCACTGTGAACGCTGCCCAGAAGAACACCTTTGATGCACCTAGCCCATCCTTGAGTGCCGGGCTTGGCGCACTGCTTCGGCGCGACCTGTTACTGGCTTATCGTCACCGCGGCGAGATTGCCAATCCACTGGTGTTCTTTTTGATGGTGATTACCATGATACCTCTGGGTATCAGCCCTGAATCAGCGGTATTGGGCAGCCTGGCGCCCGGGATGTTGTGGGTGGTGGCATTGTTGGCAACACTGTTGTCCCTGGATAGCCTGTTTCGCAGCGATTATGACGATGGCTCGCTGGAGCAAATACTCATCAGTCCTCACCCTCTCTATCTGATTGTGCTGGTGAAAGTGTTTGTTCACTGGCTGGTGACTGGATTGCCACTGGCCCTATTATCGCCGGTCCTGGGGGTGATGTTGTATCTCCCCGAGGCGGGTTACCTGCCTTTATTCCTCTCCCTGTTGATGGGCACCGGCGTATTAAGCCTGGTCGGCGCCATAGGCGCGGCCCTGACCGTTGCCTTGCGCAAGGGAGGCTTATTGCTGTCGCTGATCATTATGCCGCTCTATGTTCCCGTGTTAATCTTCGGCGCCAGCGTTGTACGCTCCGCTATTGAGGGTTTTCCAATCGCGGGAGAATTGGCCGTTTTGGGCGCGTTTTTGGCAATGGCCGTTGTCTTGGCACCCATGGCGGCGGCGGGCGCCCTGCGCATTAGTGTGAATGGCTGAATATTGACTTGCCGGAGCGCTAAGAATTGTAAATACGCCGTTGTGTGGCGTCACAATGCCTTAGAATACGCGCGGTATTAAATTGACGGGCAAGGTATTTGCCAAAGAATAATTGAGGGTATTACGTGGCTTGGCAGTGGTTTTATCGCATGGGTTCTCCCCGCTGGTTTTATGAAAAGACCGGGCGCTGGATTCCATGGCTGGCGGCAATCACCGCTGTATTGCTGGTCGGTGGGGCACTGTGGGGGCTGGGTTTTGCACCTGCAGACGCCAAGCAAGGCAACAGCTACCGAATTATCTATATCCATGTGCCAGCCTCGTTTCTCGCTCTGGCCGGTTATTATGTGATGGCCGTGGCAGGTGCCATCGGTTTGATCTGGAAAATGAAACTGGCTGATATGGTGATGAAATCGGCCGCACCCATCGGCGCGGTGCTGACCTTCACGGCCCTGTTTACCGGCGCAGTCTGGGGTAAACCCACCTGGGGTACCTGGTGGGTCTGGGATGCACGTATCACCTCAATGTTAGTGCTGCTATTTCTTTATTTGGGGGTGATTGCCCTGCAGAACGCCTACCAGCATCAGGCCACCGCCGATAAGGCCAGTGCCATTTTAGCCCTGGTCGGCACGGTAAATATTCCCATAATTTATAAATCGGTAGACTGGTGGTATACCCTGCATCAGCCCGCTACGTTAAAGCTGACCTCGGCCTCAACCATCCACCCTTCAATGTTGTACCCACTGCTCATTATGATTGCCGGTTTTTACTGTTTTTATGCCCTTGCGCTCATGTTGTATACCCGGGCAGAAATAGTGCAACGTGAACGTCGCACCCAGTGGGTGAATGAACTCGTGGAGGCGGAAAAATGATAGAATTCCAATTTGCCTCGCTGGCGGAACTCTGGGCGATGAAAGGGCACGGACCCTATGTTTGGGCCTGTTATGGCCTGATGACCGCCGCCCTGATCTATTTAACAGACACACCGCGGCGCAGGCATCGCAATTATTTAAAACAGCAACAGCGTATTAAAGTGGCCAACGAGCAAATTCGCGCCGCTCATTCAGAAGTAGAGAAGTAGACCCTATGCATCCAGTTAGAAAACAGCGTTTGATTACCGTGTTATTTATTGTCGTATTTGCCAGTGTTGCCGCGGGCCTGTTGAGTTTTGCCCTGCGTGAAAATATCAACCTGTTCTACCCGCCCTCTAAAATATTGGCAGGTGAAGCGCCGATTGATAAACGTATCAGGGCGGGCGGGTGTGTTATGCCCGGTAGTGTTAAACGCGCGAAAGATTCACTGGACCTGGACTTCTGGGTGACCGATGGCAGCGCGGAGTTACAAGTGCATTACGCCGGCATCTTGCCCGATCTTTTTTCTGAAGGAGAGGCTGTTGTGGTTAATGGTCGGCTGGATGGCCGGGGTGTTTTTCAGGCCACTGAAGTGCTGGCCAAACACGATGAAACTTACACGCCGCCCGAAGTTGCCTCCAGCATGCAGACAAGCACCGATGAGAAGGGTGTTGAACATCAAAAAACCTGCGAAGGATTAGACTATGCTGCCTGAGTTAGGTCATTTTTCTCTGGTTCTGTCCATTTGCATTGCCGCCTTAATGGCCGTGTTGCCTCTGCTGGGGGTGGCTTACAATAACTCCCTCTGGATGAACAGTTGCCGTTCATTGGCCGGTGGTTTTTTTGTCTTCATTGCCCTGGCATTTGCTCTGCTGACTTATGCCTTTTTAACCGACGACTTTTCCATTCAATATGTCGCCAACAATTCCAACTCCCTGCTGCCCGATCGTTATAAGTTCAGTGCGGTGTGGGGAGGGCACGAAGGCTCGCTGCTGTTGTGGGTGCTGATGCTTGCGGGATGGACCCTGGCCGTCGCTATTTTTAGTCGAAACCTGCCGCTTGATATGCTCGCCAGAGTACTGGCTGTGATGGGCATGATTGCCGTGGGTTTTTTGTTGTTTATGTTGCTGACTTCAAACCCCTTTGCGCGTTTTTTGCCAAACATTCCCAGTGAAGGTTCTGACCTGAATCCACTGTTGCAAGACATTGGCCTGATCATACACCCCCCTATTTTGTATATGGGATACGTGGGTTTTTCCGTGGCTTTTGCCTTTGCAATCGCCGCCTTGCTGTCGGGGCGTCTGGACAGTGCCTGGTCGCGCTGGTCGCGCCCCTGGACAAACACCGCCTGGGCATTTCTGACCGTAGGCATAGCCGTGGGCAGTTGGTGGGCCTATTACGAACTGGGCTGGGGCGGATGGTGGTTCTGGGATCCCGTTGAGAACGCTTCATTTATGCCTTGGTTAGTGGGCACGGCCTTGATTCACTCTTTGGCGGCAACCGAAAAGCGCGGTGTCTTCAAAAGTTGGACTATTTTACTGGCCATTATCGCCTTTTCTTTGAGTTTGCTCGGAACGTTTTTGGTGCGCTCCGGCGTGCTGACATCGGTGCATGCCTTTGCCAATGACCCCGAGCGGGGTGTTTTCATTCTGGGTTTCTTACTGTTTGTGGTCGGAGGTTCCTTAACGCTGTATGCCTTACGGGCGCCGGTTGTGAAAGGTGTTACCCGTTTCACCTGGTTATCCCGTGAAGCCTTTCTGCTGGCCAATAATATTATTCTGATGGTTGTTATGGCCACCATTTTATTGGGCACCTTATACCCCCTGATTGCCGATGCGTTGGGCTGGGGTAAAATTTCAGTCGGTCCTCCGTATTTTAACTTTTTCTTTGTGCCATTGATGGGGTTGCTGTGTGTCTTATTAGCCGTGGGTCCAATGGTCAACTGGAAACGCAGCAATCACAAGCAGCTGTTGAAGCAGTTGTGGATACCTCTGCTGGCAGCGGTCAGTCTGGCGATAATTTTCCCCTGGTTATACGCTGAGAGTTATAAAATCAGCGCCTCGATAACCGTGTTGGTCACCGTGTGGCTGATCAGTTCCAACAAAATGGATCTCTGGTATCGTCTGCGCCATGCGACGGGGATACTACCCGGATTAAAGAAACTGACCCCCAGTTATTACGGCATGTTACTGGCCCATATTGGAGTGGGTGTCTGTGCAATCGGGGCGTGTCTAACCACCATCTATTCCGATCAGCAAGACCTGCGTATTGAGCCTGGAAAACCGGTGCTGGTGGGTGGACACCAGTTTGAACTTGAAGCGATTAATCGTGTTCAGGGGCCAAACTATGTTGCCGATGAAGGTGTTATTAATGTCTTCAAAGACGGCAAAAAAATTGTGCAGTTGAAACCCCAGAAGCGGCGCTATAAATCAGGTGGCAACATCATGACAGAGGCCGCGATCGATCCCGGGTTCTTCCGTGATTTATATGTCGCGCTCGGTGAGCCGCTTGAGGGTGGGGCCTGGTCAATGCGAGTGTATTCCAAGCCACTGGTGCGCTGGATATGGTTGGGGGCTCTATTAATGGCTGCCGGCGGTTTATTAGCGCTGGGCGACAAACGCTATCGTAAAAGCTCGGAAAAATCCGCTCAACCATTGCCGAAGAGCACAATCGCGGAGACAGAAAATGCAGCGGTTTAAACTCTTTATTCCCCTGATTGTTTTTGGGGTGTTGGCCGTGTTGTTTTGGCGTGGTTTGTCTCTGGATCCAACCGCGATGCCGTCTGCTCTGATCGACGATCCCGTGCCAGCCTTTGACTTGCCCACCGTAAAAGATGATCAGCAGCGTGTGACTCAGGATATCTTCAAGGGCCAGGTGAGTTTAATCAATGTTTGGGCCACCTGGTGTATCTCCTGCCGGGTAGAGCATCCCTATTTGAATAAGCTGGCAAAACAAGGCTTGCCAATCTATGGCGTCAATTATAAAGATGATGTTGACGAGGCAAAGGTGTGGCTGAAAAACTTACATGATCCCTATGTCTTAAGCATTGTTGATGCCGATGGTCGACTGGGAATTGATTTAGGGGTCTTTGGCGCACCTGAAACCTATCTGGTTGATAAGCAGGGGTTGATTCGTTACAAACACGTAGGTGTTGTTGATGATCGTGTGTGGACAACCATTTTGAAACCCGTCTACGACAGCCTGCTGTAAAAGCGGATGTCTTACAGCGTTCCCGCGCGGGCCACATGTGTTGAGCTCGAAGAAAAACGCAGTCGATTTATTACCTATATTGAACCTGTCAGCAGCCGTCAGGCCGCCATGGATTTCCTGGCGGGTTTGCGACTGCAATACCCCGACGCCAGCCACCATTGCTGGGCGTATGTGATTGGCAACCCCGACAGCCCAACAGCCTTAGCCTGCAGTGATGATGGTGAGCCCTCTGGTTCAGCGGGCAAGCCGATGTTGCAAATTTTGCAATATCGGGAAGTTGGAGACGTGATGGCGGTTGTTGTGCGTTATTTTGGCGGCACCAAGTTAGGGGTAGGGGGCTTGGTGAGAGCCTACGGAGCCGCGGTACAACTTGCGATAGAGCAGACCACTCTCGAGCTCCAGGTGCCAACACTTAACCTGAAAGTGGTGTGTGATTATGCCAGTGAGGCGAATGTCAGGCATGTGGTTCAGGAGGTCGAGGGAGTCATAATCGATTGTCAATACAGTGAGCATGTCACACTGCTTTGTTCTGTGCCTGAACGTGCCGCAGAGGCCTTGTCGGGTTCAATCGGCAACCTGACGCAAGGGCAGGCCCAAATAACCGTTTTTTAAGTAGAAGGAGTGCAGCGATATAAATTGATTCAGGTCAACGGCATTTGAAAGCATAGGTTTATCCTGAGGGCACCAACCTGGAGGTGTAAAATGTATTTCGATTCTGTTGTTGTGTCAGGCCTGATTATTGTTGCTTTGACCTGTTATGTTTTTGTGTATGTCGGCCGTTATGCCTATCAACACTTCAAGTCAGACTTGGCTGTGCACGCCAAAGAGACTCAAAAACCGGGTGAATGAAAGATAGTATGAGCCTGTAGTGTTTGTTTCTACAGGCCCAAGTGATAATCTGCTGAATTGAGATTGGAGAACCCAATAATGTTCAGACAGACGATTGCGACACTAAGCCTCGCATTGATCCCGTTTTCGCCCTCACTTATTGCCTGTGAAACCAACAGCGCCGTCACCAGGATAAGTGCTATCCAGGGGGAGGGATCGCAAAGCCCCCTGCTTAATGAAATACACACGGTTAATGCCGTGGTGGTCGGTGACTTTCAGGGCGCGGCCCGACTGAACGGTTTTTTTGTGCAGCAAGCGCAAGGCGATGAAAACCCCAATACCTCTGAAGGCCTCTTTGTTTATGATCGTGATTTTGGCATCGATGTAAAGCCGGGTGACCGTGTGTGGGTCACAGGCCGGGTCGAAGAGTACAGCGGCCTCACTCAGTTGTCCCATATTACCGAACTCAAAATCTGCAAACAGAATGTTGAGCTCCCTGCGACCCCTCTATTGTTACCGCTGGATTCACCCGCAGCTTATGAATCTCTCGAAGGAATGGCCGTTGCGGTTCAAGAACCCTTAACCCTTATCGGCACTCACAACCTCGGCCGTTATGGTG
>CAJWCA010000178.1 GCA_913020395.1 uncultured Cellvibrionales bacterium
CAGGCCAAATTCCCTAACACCATTCCAAAACAGTGATAGAGAGGCACCGGAATACACAGGCGGTCTTGATCAGTAAATCGCATTCCCTTACCCGAGAGATACCCATTATTGAGAATGTTTGTATGGGAGAGAGTCGCTCCCTTTGGGCTACCGGTAGTGCCGGAGGTAAACTGGATATTAATCGCGTCGTCAGGTTGCAGCTGCTCCATAATCACCGCTAGCTCCTTGAATTCAACCTCCCCACCCATTTCACAGACTACATCAAAGTTATACATGCCTGGGCTATGTTCACTACCCATACGTACAATCATTTCAAGAGCGGGTAATTTCTTGGCACTCACAGAGTCCGCAGGGCAATCCACCAATTCAGGCATCAGCTCTCTCAGCATAGAAAGGTAATGGCTCTGCTTAAATTGCTCAGCACAAACCAGAAGTTTGCAGGCGACTTTGTTAAGTGCATATTCGAGTTCATAGAGCCCGTAAGCCGGATTAACGCAAACCAAAATGGCGCCAATTTTTGCTGTGGCAAACTGGGTCAGTGTCCATTCGTAACTGTTAGGGCCCCAAATGCCAACCCGGTCTCCTGGCCGAATACCCATCGCCAAAAAACCTGTAGCCAAACGATTAACCTCGCGATTAAATTCCCGGTAGGTCCAGCGAACAGATTGGTGGCAAACAACCAAAGCTTCGTTATCCGGATAACGATTTGTGATGGTATCTAGATATCGACCTATCGTTTGATAAAGAATGGGGGAGTCCGCCAAACCACAGTGATAACTTGGTGACAGGGTATTCATCATAGTTTGCCTTTAGTCGGTGATTGTCCCAATTGAGTAATTATGCCCTCGCTTTTCTCGGATCGATCAATTTTCTGAAGCCATGCATTCCATCACTCTATCTACAACCGCACTGAATCGAGATATCACCGCCCTCTCCCACTCGGGAGTTTGGATGTAAAATGAAGACATCATATTCTGTCTGACCGCCGCTCTGGCGTGTTCGTCGGTGCCATAAAAGTGATGCCAGCACTCCTGGCGAAGCGCATTCACAATATTGGCAAAATCAACAGTGCCGTATTCCAATGTTGTTGAGGCAAACAAACAGGATTCATCGAGGAAGTCAAAAACATGCTGAATCAAACCGGTACTGACCGTAGCCACAGATTCCCCGCTCTGGCTGGCCTTGAGATCCTCGCCAAACATCTCTGCACTAAATTGATAGGACTGAGAGTGTGGGGAACCGTTAAATATCAGCTCCCCATATCCCTCGGGCCCCAGCCCCGTATGAACATCAAGGAAAGCTACCTTTTCGGCGTCTTTCATTTCCCTTTTTAACAATTTCTCCAGAGTCAAACGACTCCACTGTGCACTATCTCCCCCGTAAAATAGCCCTTTGTTTTCACTATACTGGCCCTTGGCTAATACCTCCTGGAATTTACCGCTTCCTTCCTCAGCGATATATTCACCCAACGGCCCTTCAATAACATCTGCATCGGGTATTTCAGAAGTCAGAAGGACTTTATGCAATGTTTTATAATCACAATCATCGGGCTGAAGATTGGAAAAATCGACAAAATTACGATTCATATCCACATTGTTTTCGTTTGTTCTTCGCAAGTAGGAAAAACCATAGGGGTTCACACCATGAACTAATATAATTTTCACATTGCCCAGCTCAGACCCAGGCAAGATCTTATCCAGAAAATAACGCTGACACGCCGAACCCGCAAACCCTTCAGCACCATGAACACCGGAAAAACAGACCAGAATATTGTTACTCTGTTCATTGCCACCAATGGCAACGTCCATAGCCAAATCCTCCCCCTCCAGGCCTTTCAACTGCATCATAAGTGACTCCAACCTGAAGTCAGTCGCCCCGACAGCAGTCAGAAAACCCTCGCGGCATAAACGGTAACTAGAGGAGAAAACACTATTCATTTGGGGGCCTTTATAAACATGATCTTTCGAAGGAAGTTTTTGCAATAATGAGCTTAAGGATTGCCTGTGGCAGTGTGAGGGTGCACCTCGTGCCAATGCCGTGCAATCTCTTCACGAGTGCAAATCCAGACATCGTCGAATTGACGCACATAATCCAGAAATCTGCCCAAAGCCTCAGCGCGCCCCGGCCGTCCACTCAGCCGGCAATGCAAACCAACAGACATCATTTTGGGCTGTTTGGCGCCCTCTTTATAAAGCTGATCAAAGGTTGCTTTGTTGTAGTTAAAAAAGTCGTCACCACTCGACCAACCGGGCAATGTTGCATAACGGAAATCGTTATTATCCAGGCTGTAAGGAATGATGAGTAACGGTTTTCCATCAACCTCAACCCAGTAGGGTAGATCATCGTTGTAGGCATCAGACTCGTACAAGAAATTGCTGGATTCGGCGCACAACCTTCGGGTGTTCATACTGGTTCTTCCCCCGTACAATCCCACAGGCTCCTTCCCTGTAATTGAACGAATAGCAGAAACCGCCTTTTGTAAATGCTCGACCTCCTGCTCCTCGGTCAGACTGGAGTAATCAATCCAGCGGTAGTGATGGCTGGCGATTTCAAAATTCGCATCATAAAAGGCTTTGATGGCCTCCGGGTTCTTCTCCGCCGCTTGCCCAACGGCGTAAATCGTACCCTTGATATCTCGTTCAGAAAACAGATCCAGCAAGCGCCAGGCGCCCGCTCGGCTGCCATATTCATAAATGGATTCAAAGGCCAATACTCTGGCCCCCGCCGGTGGCTGCGCCAATGCCACCATTTCCGTTAAGTACGTCTCAGAGAATTCGTCCCCGTTGGGAATTGCACTTTCAGCGCCCTCTTCGTAGTTGATCACAAAGTTGACCGCGAGACGTGCGTTTCCTGGCCACTGAGGGTCTGGTAGATGCCTGCCATAACCCGTGAGGTCGCGTGCATGTAATTCACTCATGATGGCGTGCCTCCTAGTTAAAGTTCTTTCTGAATGTCAGGCCATAGGTTCTGGGCTCGCCATAGAGATCAAAAGGCACTCCCATAAAGCTCACGCCGCTGTTCTGGGAATATCGTTTATCGCCCAGATTACGCCCCCACAGTGACAACTCCCAGGCATCTCCATCGGCCACCCACTTCAGGCTTGCATTGGCCAGTCCATAACCATCTTCACGGTTATCTTCAAAATTATTGGGGTTAAAGAATTGCTCATCTCTGTAACTGTATTCCGCACGGTAGTTGAGTTCGCCGGATGTAAACGACTGGCTGTATTGCGCCGAGAGACTGCCGGTCCACTCTGGCGCGCGGGCCAGTTTATTACCGTCGTAATGTACTCCCAGGCCACCACCATCTCTGAATTCGTCAAATGATGCGTCGGTATATCCAACGCCCGCACTAATGAAAAGATTGGCGGTGGGGACTGCGGTCAGCTCGAGCTCAAGGCCTTTTGAGCTTACTTTCCCCGCATTGGTCAGGGCCAAATTGGTTCCCAGGTCGGTATCCTGGAACTGGAAAACCTGGAAGTCTTCATACTTGGCATAAAATACGGCGCCATTCAAACGCACCCGATGATCGAAGAGCTCAGATTTAAATCCAAGCTCAACGCTGTCGACTGTTTCACCCTCAAAGGCAATGTCATCACTGGCAACAAAATCCAGGTTCCAACCTCCAGACTTGGTGCCACGACTGTAGGCCGCGTAGATGTTCAGCTCATCCGAATGTGCATATTTGACACTCATTGTCAGATTGACATCACTGACAGATTCTTCATCATCGACCGTAATTGCGCCAAAAAATGCCGTGTCAGCCTGATCAAAATCTACCTCGCGATCCTCTGTGTTGTAACGCAAGCCACCGTTAAGGCTCCAGGATTCATTCAAGTAATAATTGCCGTTAGCAAACACCGCAAAGGTATCGGTATCGACACTGGCATCCGTTAATGCCGCCAGAAACGGTCCACCAAAATCAACTCCGCCTATTGCGTCGCGAACCGATTCCGCTTCTTGTGAAAATAAGTAGGCGCCCAAGACGTAGTCATACTTGTCGTTACCCGGTGACGCCAACCGAATCTCCTGCGTAAACTGTTTGAATTCATCGTGGAACAGGTTGACGTACAATACGTCTGCCGGCGAAGCATCTTCATCGGAGTTGGTATTGCGTTCAGAAAACCGATAGGAACTGATTGATGTTAGTAGAAATTCATTATCCAATTCATATTCAACCGTAACACTGCCTCCGCCACTCTCATTGTTATCGTGGAGATCAACATTTTGATTCACTTCATAGGCTTTGGGCGCTGCATCAATGGCAGCATCGGTCGGTTCGAGAAAGAGAATATTAGGCTGACTTTGATAATAATCTACAGAAAAAGTCATGGAGAGTTGATCGGACGGCGTGCTCAGGAGTTTGATTCTGGCGCCCTGAAAATCCTGTGAGAGCAGATCTTTACCGTTATAAAGGTTTTCGACATAGCCGTCTTTCTCCTTCACAACAAAGCTCGCTCTGGCAGCCAGGGTATCACTAAGAGGGATATTAATGGCACCCGACGCGCCTATGTTGTTGTAGTCGCCGGCCTCAAGCTCAACAAACCCTTCCAGTTCCTGACTCGGTGCGGTTGACACAATACTGATGACACCCGAGGAGGTGTTTTTGCCAAACAATGTCCCCTGAGGGCCTCTCAGCGTTTCTACACGATCGACATCGGCCATGGCCTGGTTAATGGCGAGTGATTGCCCAACAAAAACGCCGTCGAGGTACACCCCCACCCTTGTATCAAAACCAATATTTCGAGAGAAGTCACCTACCCCCCTGATACCGACAAAAGTTTCACCGTCTGTGCCGGTGTTGCCAAAAACAAGGTTTGGCACCATGTATTCCAAGTCCCGCGTTCTATTGACACCGGCATCCTGAAGCATATCGCTACTGATGGCAGAGGCTGAAATAGACAGGTCCTGCAGACTTTCTTCGCGGTGCCTCGCGGTAACGGTGATCTCCTCCAGGATTCCAGCATCACCCTGAGCGACCGCAGTGCCAGACAGTGCAATGGCAGACAGTGCACTGACAGAGAGTGCATTGATTGCAGATATGGAAGAAGCGATTATCGTATGTGATTGATTTTTAATAGTTTTATTTTTCAAAACTTATCCCCTTGATACGTGTATTGGCTGTTATCGGTGTGATTTCAGATTAACACCTGGCGGGAGTTTGTAGTTTTGCCAGCAGGGCCTAGATTTATGCGCGCCGCGCTTTTACTTCTTCAGCTGGGTGGGTGAGACGCCATAACAGCGTTTAAATGCAGTAGAAAAATTGCCTGCGTGATCGTAGCCGACGGATTGAGCCACCATCTCAATAGACAGAGAGCCATCGAGCAACAGGTCTTGTGCGTGCTGCATGCGGCTCTGATACAAGAAGTCAGAAATGGTTTGTTGAAAGACATGTTTAAAGCCATAAGATAACTTCTTACGGTTGATCCCGAGGGTACGGGATAGCTGGTTGACATTCAGAGGGTCAGCGATGCGCTCCAGTAATATCGTCCTAGCCTCATGAATGGCTTCCACATCCCTATCCCGCAATAGAACAGGCAGCATCTCCCCGGGTTTTTCCTCGCAGAGGCTATACAAAAAGATACAGACCAACTCCACCACTTTGGCTTCCAGATGGATTTTCCCAATGGGTGTTGTGTAGGGCACACGGGGAATATCGAGCAGGCAACGAGCCATAGGCGCAGTTAAACGAAAGGCATCAAAAAACCACTCCGGTTCTCCGCCATCCAAATATCGACGCAGCGCCAAAGGCAGATGGCCGATATCATTGCTGAGTAGTTGCAGCAAATAACGCCTGGAACACAGCACCGTAATCCAGCCCTCTGGCGCAGATGAGTTATACCATTCCGCCTCTACCATGCCTTCCGGTGTTTGCAGAACCGAACAGACAGGCCCTTTAAGATCCAGTTGCCCCCGCTCCTCAAACAACATGGTGGTATTTGCATCCAGCCGAAAGTGAAAACGGGTCCAGGTGCTGTCCATAAACTTGAAAGGCAGATTTTCTTCGAAGGTGGCCTGGTTGATAAAAACAAATACATCGTCGGAGATCTTGATGAAATCGAGTGTTCCCTTAGCTTGATCATCGTCAAAGGTCAGCCGCTGTACATCCCCCCCCATAAAGGTCTCGCCGGTTGCCCTTTCACCCCCGGCGTCCATGATTTGTCCCCTGAATTGCTCGATTGCGCTCTCGGAGGTGAGTACTTCCCCCGATGGCATCAGCATTTGTGGCTTTTCTAGTTGATACATACCGTAATCTGTCCGACGTTGAATGCACAGCAGTTCATATCATGGCACGAAAACATCACTCAGTACAAAACCTTCCTAAGTGAGCGGTGTGCACTCAGCAAAAAACACTTTAAAAACAGTGTTAAACGCTATTTTTCCACATGGAACAAGCGTGTCCATCGACAATTAATTTATTGTAAAAACATATAAACAACACGATTATGATTGGCAAAACATCTTAAAACTCCTGCCTGCCAGGGCCCCAATCCACCCGAAGTGCGACTATAGTTAAATATAACAGCCAACAAACCTTCTTCACGAGCACATCATGAAACTAGGCGCCCATTATTTATTGTTACTCTTATGTTTATTCCGTTCCGACCTGCTTATTGCAGAGTCCATTCCTATAGAACACTTCAGTCACCTGCCCATGGTTCAGCAGCCTATCCTGTCGCCGGATGGCAAATACATTGCCGCCATTCTTAATCAAGGTGACTGGACCCACGTTGCCATTATTCCCTTTGATAACAAAGACTCCACCAAAACACTCCTGCGCTTGGGTGTCAGTAAATATCGCATTGAAGATATCGCATGGGCCAACAACGACAGAGTCATTATATCGGTCACCCAACCGCTCAACGTAGGGCGTTGGAATGTGAGGGTACGGGCGAACAGCCTGTTTTCGGCCACTATTGATGGTGAAGAATTTTTTGAACTTAGAAAGAAAGATAACCGCAAAAACAGAACCAAGTCCCGCTACAAACAGGAAAGCCCTAGACTGCTGAACATTCTGCGCAACGACCCTGAGCATATTCTTGTGACTCTGCAGGATGAACACGACAATTATTTTCCAGCCATTTTTAAAGTTGATATCACTACCGGAAAATTTAAGAAGTACCTGAGAAACAGCAAGCGATTCATTTACTGGGGCGTTGAAGAAAATGGAGAGGTACTGATGGGCATCGGGGTTGATAAGAGCCATCGGTCCGATACCCATTACATCTATACCAGGGAGAGCGCCGAGGCCGAGTGGGAGCCCGTTAAGTCCTTCGAAACCTTCAAAACTGAAACCTTTGAACCGATTCTCTATGAACCAGAACATCACTCCATCGTTGTGATCTCAGACTACAAACTCGAAAAAGCCGCCCTATGGCGGTACAACATAGAGAGTGGCGAATACACTCTCTTGGGGGAAGCTCCCGGTAAATTCGATGTGACCAGTGCCATCACCCGCCTTGAAGGCCAGCAGCGTACAGTCGTTGGATTCACCTATAACGACAACTACGTGCAACGGGTGTATTTTGACAAGGACAATATCAACCTATCGCAAAAGATCAGCGCTCTGTTTGGCAAAAACAACCTGGAGGCGACGCTGGTGGATTGGGACAATGCCAGAAATCGCTTCATTGTCTACGCGGTCAGTGACAAGTCCCCCGGGAAATACTACCTCTATGAGAAAGAAAGCAACGCCCTGGGTTTTTGGTATTCAAGTTATCCTTTCCTGGAAAGTGCGCCATTAGTGAATGTGCAACCTTTCGATTTCCAAGCGCGAGACGGAATGCAGCTGCACGGTTATCTCACCTTGCCCTTTGGCAGCGAACACCCACCACTGATTGTATTCCCTCACGGGGGCCCCTTCGCCCGGGACAGCCAGTATTTTGACCCCTTTGTGCAGATGCTGGCGAGCCGAGGTTATGCGATTTTGCAAGTAAATTTTCGGGGCTCAACGGGATACGGCAATGAATATCGCGAGGCCGGTTACAAAGAGTGGGGCAAAAAAATGCAGACGGACCTGATTGACGGCCTGAATTGGGTTAAGGCCAGCCGATTGGTGAATACTGAGCAGGCCTGTATTATCGGCGCCAGTTATGGCGGTTATGCAGCCCTGACTGCAGGATATCAAACACCGGAAATGTTCAAATGTATGATAAGCATTGCCGGTACCGCCAATATGAGAACGTCTCTCTTTCATTGGCATCGCTGGGGCAACGATAATTATATCGACAATGCGGTGACTGACGACGAGTGGGAATTAAAGAAAATGTCCCCCGTCAATCACGCGGCAGAATTCATGGCTCCCGTGTTACTTATCCACGGTAAGGCAGACACGGTTGTCAGTTTCCGGCAATCAGAGGCCATGTACAAGGCGCTGAGAAGAGCTAAAAAGAGGGTCGAGCTGCAATTATACCGATATGGGACACATGACCTTGATGATCCGGTAAACCTGAAAAACTCAATGAGTTTAATTGAGTCCTTTCTGGCGAAACATTTACCCGTTGACACCATTGACCCTAGAGACCGCCCCAATATGACCTCAGCCATCTACCCTTAAGAGGATCGGTCGAGATAATTAAGAGCACCTGTGATGGCAGCCACCTGGGCGACAATGCAATTTTCATCGTCGACCCGGGGGCTGTCTGGGTAAACCTCTGTGGTCGAGACAAAGGGGGCGTCGGTAAAACCCGCACACAAACCCAACTCTTTTGTGGGGTAGTTAATCACACCAAACTGCTCAAGGTCTGAGCCAATTAACTTATTATTTTCATCGGCCAGAGCGATATGTGTCACCTTCTGAACCGCGTCAACAATGGCCGCTTGGAACTCAGGTTCCGGCCTTATAGTATCGCCAACCGCATAGAAACCATCAGGAATATTCCAGCATTTTTGTTCAACCGCATCACGTGCCTCAAGCGCCGGCCTGAATTCAGAATTATCGGTATCAGTGGTTTCATGCAGGTCGATGTGAGCGAGAACATCAACACCCAAACCCCCAACATAGTTCATGACCTGCTTCGACTCTGCAGCGGGGCTATCTGAAAAGAAGCTCCGGTTCGGGTCTATGGCGTCCGGGTTCCAGCGGTTAATGGTTTCGTAACCCCATGGGCTGATGCAGGGAGCCACAATAAAATTGTAACGTTCAGCGTAATTACTCAGCTCCGACTCCACAAAACGCAGGGCACCGTGAACACCACTAGTTTCATAACCA
>CAJWCA010000179.1 GCA_913020395.1 uncultured Cellvibrionales bacterium
TCGGTTTAACTAATCGTCGGTGTCGGGGAGAGCGAATTCCTGCTCTGTTCCGTAAAAGACTCACCGCGACGGGCAAGCGCAGGCGCGAGGAATTAGTTGAAGGCATAGAGAATATACAATTCCAATATCTTATCGATGGACAATATGTCGACGCCTCGCAAGCGATCAACTGGTCATCGGTTAGTGCGGTCAAGGTTTGGGTTTTATCAAGAGCTATCTGCCCGGAAGAGGGTTTGACTAATGGTGCTGCCTATCGCCTGGGGGATCAGAACTTCAGTCCGGAAGACGCTTCATCCTCGCGACAGTACCGTAGAAAACTATACAGCGGTGTTTTTTCTATAAGGAATACATTGTGAGTAACTCTCTCTGGAGCAGAAAAAAATTGCCGCAGCAGAAAGGAGGCACACTAATTATTAGCTTGATCCTATTGCTGGTGATGGCCCTGCTGGGGGTGGGGTCCATGGATGTTAGTATTCTGGCGCTGAAATTGAGTTCAAATTACCAGGCAAGCATCACAAATTTTTCCGTGATGGAACGGGACCTTCTCTTGGCTGAAACCGCAGTCGATTCTCGTGTGGCCAGCGATAGCCCCATTAATTTTGACTTGATTAACGACGGATATTACGACAGCCGTGGAGTGATAGAGATTGTCGATTCGAGGTATCAATTAGAAAACGCCAAAAGTGTCGAGCGACAAGGGGCCGACAGTGAATACCTGGTCGAATACATTGGCCGTCAACAGCGTGCGGGTAGCTCCTTGAAAATTGATCACAGCGGAGGCGAGCTGCAGCCCTCTGAAATCCACAATTTTGTTATTACCATACGCACACAAACTGAAGGCGGGCCGGCTTTTGTGGCGCGTTCCTTATATACCACCAAAGAGGCGCCTTGAAATAACGAGGTGTGAAAGCAGAGGGAACTGCAATGAAATTTATCAGCGTTGGGAATCATCTACGTCAGTTGATTCAAGAGACTACTCATATTGTTTGTTTGATTCTAACAAGCAGTATGGCATCAGCCGGAGAGTTACAAGAGAGCATGTCGGTGCCCATTGGAATGGTGGCTCCTTTTGAGTGGGCGCCTGCGCGGGCTTCTCATGAATCAATGACCGCCTATCGCCCCTGGTTTAACTTGGACAATCTGCAAGGGGATTTAGTGCAGTATGTTCAGAATTCTGAGGGCGCTTATGTCAGTAGTGTCACCCTCGAGGGCACTACGCCCGTCAACAGAGAGCCTGAAGATCAGTGGTCTGCCCAGCTTCAGCTGGCAGATAGAGAATTAAAAAATCCATCGTGGTGGACATCGAAAGGAGAGGGCGGGAGAAAAATCATCACCCACGCCGGTTCGCAGATTGCGTTTCGCTGGACATTTTTGCCAGTGGCAGCCCAGAGCCGGATTGATGGGGAGAGTATAGGTAAAACCTCCAGCGATCAGTTGAACTATATCCGAGGTGATCGTAGTTATGAGCAGAGTCAAGGCGGCACTTTTCGAAATCGAATATCCCTGTTAGGCCCCATCATTCATTCCAACCCTGTATTAGTCCAGGGGGAAGAACCACGCATTTATGTCGGAGCAAACGATGGCATGCTGCATGTCTTTGATGCCTTAAACGGAGAGGAAGTGTACAGCTACGTTCCTTCGATGGTTTGGGATTCGCTTTCCGAATGGGCAAAAGAAGAGGGGGCCATGCGGTATTTTGTAGACGGGGGCTTGAGCGTGGCAGAGGCGGAGCTCAGCTCAGGGCAGTGGCGGAAAATTCTCGTGGGGGGATTGGGAGAAGGGGGAAGGGGAGCGTTTATATTGGATGTCAGTGAACCGAACTTAAGTGCTGAAACAAACTCTGGACCACTTTTCTCAGAGGACCGGAAAATTCTTTGGGAATTGAAGGCCGACAACGATGAGGATCTTGGGCATATACACGGGCGCCCCGGAATCGCACAGTTAAACGATGGTCGTTGGTACGCTGTGCTGGGCAATGGCTATCGAAGCAGTCGGGGGTATGCAGTGTTATATCTGGTTTCACTGGATACCGGCGCGGTGAGTAAAATCAGTACCGGCGAAGGAGGGGGCAATGGGCTCTCAAGCCCCGCTCTGGTTGATAGTGATGGTGACGGCAAAGTCGATATCGTCTACGCAGGTGATATCAAAGGCACACTGTGGGCGTTTACCTTCAACGGAGGGAGAGGCACCAGTGCCCTGTCTTCCGCCTTACCTAACGCAATCTATCGAACCTACAGTGCGATCACGGGAGCGCCGGATGTCGCTCGCCACCCCTTGGGTGGGCACATGATCTATTTTGCCACAGGGCGTTTGCTTAGTGTGTCAGATATTGTGGAAGCCTCCTCCGGTAATGCTATTTATGGTATTTGGGATGACCGCGCGCGCGAAGGAGAGGTAGATGTACGCCAGGTGTCAATTAGCCGGGAAATGTCCATTGGTGACACGGATATTCGCACCTTGTTAGAGCCCGCTGCCGATATAAATTGGCAGGGCGCAGATGCAAATTCAGGTTGGAAAATCAGTTTGCCTCCAGGTGAGCGGGTGATCTCGGCCGTGGCGGTCAAAGCCTCGCGTCTGAACGCTATTGTTATCGAACCTGAAAGCCAAAAAAACTGGTTGATCGAAGCAGACTATCTGGATGGAGGTGCGTACTCCCACGCTGTCTTTGACCTGAATGGCGACGGTATATTAAACGCAGAAGACCGGATTGATGGAAATCTCGATGGGGACCAAACTGATTCTACAGATGTACCAATGGCAATTGCTTTGGCGTCGGGTTGGGTGTCACCACTGGTTTTTGCCACCATTGATGAGAAGAAGAGCGTTGTTTTATTGAATGCCATATCCGACAGTGAACATGTGTGCGTGGACCGATGTAATGCCAAAGAGGAATGGGGTTTCGATCGGCAGCCGTCCGATTTTGATCATTGTAAAGATATCGACAGTGGCGATCAGCAAGACGGAATTGCAGGGTGTAAAAGTGAATTTAATCATTGGCGCGAAGCTCGGGGACTTGATCCTAACGGGGGCAAAAAAAATGCCCCATCTCCACACCCAAACTTCGACTCACCGCTGTTCGGAGGCATTGAAAGTGGTGCATTAACTCTAGAGCAGTGGGATCAACGTGATTATCATTACGGTCGTCAAAATTGGGTGGATCTCAGGGAGGAGTGAAATGTTCAAATACTCGGGGGCCTTCTCTTTAGTCGAATTGATCGTGGCCATGGCAATTTTGGGACTTTTACTTGCCATGGCAACACCGGGATATGTTCACCAACTTAACAAAGGCCGGCGCACGGATGGCCATCAGCTATTACTCAAAATGGCCGCGAAGCAAGAGCTCTACTTTATGCAACATCACACCTTCACGGATTCTATTTCAAGCCCGGAAGGCCTGAATATATCTGACCTGAGCGAGCAGGGGCACTATCGTGTCTCAGTTGAAATGTGCGAAGCCAGGGCTTTGAGCGAGTGTTTTGAATTGGTTGCCAGTGCCCGCGGGCTACAAAAGCAAAATGATTTGCCCTGCGCGAAGTTGTTTTTGACCAGTGCCGGAGAAAAGTATGCGCTAAACTCGGACAATGCGATTAGCTCAGGGCGGGGAGTCGAAGGGCGGTGCTGGGGGTGAACCTTAGTCGCTCACTTTCCCTCTGAGCGCCTTGGTTTTTCCCCTGATTGTTTTGCCGTCAAGGCGTCTCTTTTGGGAGCCTTTTGTGGGTTTGGTTGGCCGGCGGTTTTTTTGCACTAAGGTAACGCTCTTAATCAGTTCCTGTAAGCGGGAAAGAGCAGAGATCTTGTTTTTTTCCTGGGTTCTGAACTGTTGAGCTTTGATGACGATGATGCCTTCTTTACTGATACGTTTGTCTCGCAATTCAAGCAGTCTTTCTTTATAGACATCCGGCAATGTGCTGGCATTGATATCGAACCTCAAATGGATCGCAGAAGAGACCTTATTGACGTTCTGTCCGCCGGCACCTTGCGCACGAATCGCAGATAGCTCTATTTCGTCATCGGCGATCGAAACATGGGGGGTAATCAGTAACACGGGTAAACCTTTTTTGTCGCTTGTGTTTTGGGGCGGGCTGAGGGCAGTCTAACCAATTGGTGCATCCATGCATAATCGGACGCATCTTGAGGTTCTGAGAAAGCCCACATAGCCCAGGAAAAGCACTTTCCGCGGCTCAATAGCCTGAAGCAATCAGCAGTGGCGACCAGATTAACCCTGATCCAAGGCTGGATCCATCAATATGAATAAAAAATATACAATTTCACTCGACGTTTGGCCCGGCTTTCCCTATAGTGTGCCCGCTAAATTAAGCCCAATGTAACCGCAATAACTAATCGCTCAGGAACTTCCCCTTGATCTCGACTGCAAATATCACCATGCAATTTGGCGCTAAGCCATTATTTGAAAATATCTCCGTCAAATTTGGCGGTGGCAACCGCTATGGTCTCATCGGCGCCAACGGTTGTGGCAAGTCCACTTTCATGAAGATTCTTGACGGCAGTCTGGCCCCCAGCGCCGGCAATGTGTCTGTTACACCCAATGAGCGGGTAGGCACTTTGCACCAGGACCAGTTTGCCTTTGAAACCTATTCGGTTATCGACACAGTGATCATGGGGCACAAGGAGCTTTGGGCCGTTAAGCAGGAGCGAGACCGTATTTATTCTCTGCCTGAGATGTCAGAAGAAGATGGCATGAAAGTCGCAGACCTTGAAACCGAGTTTGCCGAAATGGACGGCTACAGCGCCGAGAGCCGTGCCGGTGAAATCTTGATGGGAGCGGGAATCGCACAGGAGCAGCATTTTGGTCCCATGAGTGCCATCGCTCCGGGCTGGAAGTTGCGAGTGCTGTTGGCACAGGCGCTGTTTTCTGATCCCGATATATTGCTGCTGGACGAGCCGACAAACAACCTGGATATCAACACGATTCGCTGGTTGGAAGACATGCTCAATGAGCGTAAAAGCACCATGGTGATCATTTCTCACGATCGCCATTTCCTTAACGCTGTGTGCACACACATGGCGGATATTGATTATGGTGAATTGAGGGTATATCCAGGCAACTACGACGATTTCATGCGCGCCAGCATACAGGCCCGTGAGAGTCTGCAGTCTGAGAATGCCAAGAAGAAAGCCCAAATAGCGGAATTACAGCAGTTTGTGAGCCGATTCTCCGCCAACGCCTCAAAAGCCAAGCAGGCAACCTCGCGAGCCAAACAAATTGACAAAATTAAGTTAGATGACATTAAACCGTCGAGCCGGATTAGCCCCTATATTCGTTTTAACCAAGAGAAAAAGCTGCATCGCCAGGCGGTGATTCTGGAAAATCTGGGTCATAGCTTTGACGGTGAAACGCTCTTTAATGAAGGCAACTTGATTCTAGAGGCAGGCGCTCGACTAGCTATTATCGGCGAGAATGGCGCGGGTAAAACCACGTTGCTGCGCTGTTTAATGAACGAGCTTTCTGCAAACAGTGGCACCGTAAAATGGGCAGAAAATGCTACGTTGGGTTATTGCCCTCAGGACAGTGGCGATCAATTTAATACAGAACTTAATCTCTTCGACTGGATGAGCCAGTGGCAAAAGTCCAATCACGATGATCAGATTGTACGCGGCACACTTGGGCGCTTATTGTTTTCGTCCGGCGACTTTGAAAAGAAGGTATCTGTCTGCTCGGGTGGAGAGAAAAACCGTCTCTTGTTCGGAAAGTTAATGATGCAGGATACCAATGTCCTGTTAATGGATGAGCCAACGAACCACTTGGATATGGAATCAATCGAAGCCTTGAACCTTGCGCTTGACCATTACGAAGGTACATTGATCTTTGTCAGTCACGACCGAGAGTTTGTATCGTCTTTGGCTACTCGAGTGATCGAAATTAAAGATCAGACCCTGGTGGATTTCCAAGGCACCTATGAAGAATATCTAGCCTATCAGGATGTCGACAGCAAGGCAGTCAACGGCTAACTGAATAGCCGCTGTTAACCCAGAGGTGGGCGCCCCCCCCCTCTGCGGTTAAGGTCACCAGAAGCCATTGACCGTCCGAAATCTCATTGGACTAACTCACGCTTAGTAACTGGATCTATTAAATGAAGGCTGCTTTGTTAAGGTGGATTCATCAATTATAGAACTGGATACAAACTTCATGTTGCAAATTACGAACTGGATGAGAGCCGCTGTGTTTGTCAGCCTGCTTGTTTCCTTGCCCGCTTTTGTTACCGCTGCTCCAACTATTAACCCTGCAAAAGACAAGGATTTTCTAGGCAGCGATGAAAATGTTTTATTTTGGACGCCTGAGCAGCAGGTTGCGGGTTACCGCAACTGGAATAAAATTTTTTACACTCGAGAGATTCCCGCTGGAGATTACATTCTCCCTTTACCTGAGAAACTAAAGGCGCTTGATCTTATTGAATATGAGTTCAACGGTTCTCAACAGACGGTTTCACGGTATTTTACCGAGGAGAGTGTGGCCGGGCTGCTTGTGATCAAAGATGGCGATATAGTGTTTGAACGTTACGGCCTTGGCAATTCAGAAGAGACTCGATGGATTTCATTTTCGGTGGCAAAGTCTGTTACGTCGCTGCTGGTTGGTGCCGCAATTAAAGATGGTTATATTAAGAGTGTCGATGAAAAAGTTACAGATTATTTACCTCGACTAAAGGGCTCAGCCTACGATCAATCAACGTTAAGAAATATTTTGCAAATGTCCTCCGGCGTTGAGTGGAATGAAGACTATGCCGACCCAGAAGCAGACATTAACCAAATGCCCTGGGATGCCCTGGGTTTATACCAATACCTTAGGCACAAACCACGTGTCGCTGAACCGGGCACTCGTTTTAACTACAACAGCGCAGAAACCAACCTGGTTGGCACTTTGCTGCGGTCGGCTATCGGAAATAACCTGTCGACCTATTTATCAGAAAAGATATGGAAGCCCTTTGGAATGCAGGCGGCTGCTAATTGGGAAATAGGTTCCCCCGGGGGTGGCGAGACCAGCGGAAGCAGTATCAATGCCACGCTCAGGGACTACGGTCGAATAGGGCTTTTTGCATTGAGTAAAGGCACACTACCCGATGGTACTCACGTTCTTCCGGATCATTGGATTGAAGACTCAACCAAGGCTTCAAAGGGTTATGGGGGCTACGGCTATCTCTGGTGGTTGGGGGGTGATAGATACTTCTCTGCCCGGGGTATTTTTGGTCAGGGAATTTATATCTACCCTGACAAGAATATTGTGATAGCAATCAACAGTGCGCAAGCGACTGCTTCCAGCCGAGAGAATATCGGAAAGCAAAAAGCCTTGATGAATGCTCTGGCCAATGCACTCTAGTGAGAAGAAGGCCCTTGGGGCCTTTGTTTAGACCATGCCTTTAGGGCGTGGGTAAGGTCACTTCCCATTCCGTTATGAAGCTAAACTCTTCCAGATCTCCGTCCGGATCGTTGTCCGGAACGGCAGGATCAAAGTTGTCTTCATCGGGCTCGTCTGCCGCATTGCTAGCGGTAAAGGCGAGTAAATAATCGCCGGCTGACATGAAGGCAATCGAGAATTCACAAGCGTTTTCTTCGTCGTTAAATTTCACTGCCGCACTGGTGATTGCATCATCGGTGCCATCGAAGTCATCTGCAGTGGCTCCACTGGTAAAGACATAAACGGCACCCTCGCAGGCACCATCAGGCAATAGATCAGCCTCGATTGTGCCGTTCAGTGGCACTACCTCAGCGTTATCGATCATCCTGAGGGTAGGACGCAATTTGTAATCGCTGTTACCGCCGGGTTTGTGAATGGATTTGCGGAGGTCGAAGTCAATGGTAAAGGAGGCAGAGCCACCCGTCGGCACCAAAAAGCCCCTGTTTATTTTAAGTCCAGTCTCTGCGCCGCTGGGTATTTGCAGTTCCAGGGCCTCTCCTGATTCTATTAGTTGTATATAGGAATCCTGAACATTAGGCTCGGCATTCACCATCAGCCGAATCCAGCTGTACTGACCACCGGGAAGGCTTTCATTATTGAGTAAGGTTTCCGTTAAGCCGTCAGTGAGCTGCAGCAGGTCGATTGAGCGGGGCTCGAATTCGCGGATAATTCTGTCGCCTTCGGCAGGTTGTAGTTCGACCCCATCAAATTCAACCACAACACTGAATGCCTCATCCACCGGCGCATCGGTAATCTCCAGGCTTAAGGAGCCAGTGGTTACAGCGGGCGTGTCAGTTCCTCCACCTCCACCTCCACCCCCGCCGCCACAGGCCATCAGTGTCAGAGCGAACAGAGGAAGTAGGGTTTTAATTCCAGCATTGAGTTTATTCATGATGACTGGCCAGTAATGAGCACGTGGATGATAATTAAAGTATAGACAAAGATCTGAGCAAGAGGCCGTGATTTGTGACCGGGGCCCAGGTTTTGTAAGTCAGAGAGGGTCGTTTATTGTTGGCCGAATTCCTCTATCAAAAAATTGATAAAACAGCGCGCCTTTTTGGGCAGGTACCGCCTGTGCGGATAGATCGCAAACAGGCCAAACTCCAGTGTTTTGTGCCCGGGTAACACCTCTTCCAGCGAGCCGTTGGCCAGTGCGTCTTCGACGATAAAACGCGGAACCATGGCAACGCCGCCACCGGCCATGGCAATTTCTTTCACTGAGCGCGGGCTATTGGCGGCCACTCGGGACTGCACCTCGATGGAGTCGGTTTGACCTTCAGGGGAGACAATCGGCCATTGTTTCCCGATGCGGAAGTTGCTGTCGATAATGCAGGTGTGTTCGTGAATGTCCTGCGCTACCTGTGGGCGGCCTTTCAAAGCAATGTAATCGGGAGAGGCGCACAAGATAAGAGGCAGGGTTTTAATATGCCTGGCAATCAAACTCGAATCATCAACACCGCCAATTCGAATCACCACATCAATGCCTTCCTCCAGCATGTCGATCATGCGGTCTGTCATTTGCAAATCTATGCGAATATCCGGGAACTGCGCCAAAAACCGGGGTATTAAGGGCGATAAGGTCATTTCGCCAAACGTGACCGGCATGCTGACCCGCAACAGGCCCTGGGGGTTGGATTGCTCGCCGGTCACATCATCTTCCAGCTCAGTAAACTCTTCCAGCAGGGGCAGGGCGCGCTCGTAATACCTTC
>CAJWCA010000180.1 GCA_913020395.1 uncultured Cellvibrionales bacterium
CGGCCGCCATGCCCGTAAGGTGATTGCGATACTGAGAGAGCCTGTTTTCGATCAGGTTAATGTCAGTGGTTCCTGAGGCTTCGGGCAGTTTGAACGGTATGTAGCGGTCCACAATCTCGTTGGCGATCGCAATGCCCATTAAGCCGGATAAATTGGCTTCGACCTGATCTCTTAAGCGCCGCAAGGCATAGGGGCGCCTTTCGTTACTGGTGAGGTTGAGCTCACGTAGCGCCCGTTTTATTTCCTTTTTGGCAATAGCTTCACCGAGGGGTTTTTCCAGTCGCTGCCGGAATTCTTCCGTGGAATGCACGTCTAGAACCAGGCGCACCGGCTGACTGAGTTCATCTTCACCGCAGAGGTCTGCACTGTAGCGTTCTTCATCCGTTTGTTCGGTCATGGCAGAGACTAGGGCAAAGATGAGTGAGTTGAGGCCGAGAGATACCAGCGTGATGATATTCCAGTGTTCGGGTCCTACGGGAAAGCTGAGCGCGCTAAAAGGTAGTGTGAAGGTATGGATATCTGTGACGGCAGGCGCCAGTAAACCCACGGTCCACACAAGGCCCCCGGCGCACAGGCCTGCGATTAGACCTAGCCGGTTGGCTTTAGGCCAATAGGCAACGGCTAGAATGCCTGGGAAAAACTGGAGCGTGCCAATAAACGCCATCAAGGCGAGATTGGTGAGCCCGTACTGATTGTCCATTAAACGGTAAAAACTGTAACCCGCGACAAAAATGAGGGTGATCAGCACACGTCGTAATGTCACCAGATGAGCGTAGAGGTCCGGCTTTAAGCGGAGACTGGCAAAGGGTAAAAGCCAGTGGTTGAGCAGCATGGTGCTCAGTGCCAGCGCCGATGTCACAAGGGCGCCCGTTGCGGCTGATAAGCCGCCTAAAAAGGCGATAATGGTCAGGGTTGGGGAGTCCAGCGCCATCGGAATGCCCAAGGTAAAATATTGCGTGGGTAGCGACAGGTCCAGTTCTATGCCCGCCCAGAGTATTGGGAACAGTGGCAGTGCCATAAACAGTAGAAACAGCGGAAAGGCCCAGCTGACAATGTTGGTGGTGTCGGTGACGGGGTTCTCAACAACACTCATGTGGAAAATGTGGGGCATTGCCACGGCCGTTGCAATGAAAACAAGCAGCAATGTATGCGAAGAGCGGTCGCCGGCAGCGCTGTAGAGCTGGCTGAGCTGTTCAGGGTTTTGTTGTAGCCACACATCTAAGCCGTCCAGCCCATCAAAGGCGCCATAGATTGCCAGAAGGCCTATAGCGCAAAAGGCTAAGACCTTGATCAGGGATTCCGCAGCCATCGCTGTGATAAGCCCTCTGTGAGTTTCCCGCCTCGAGCCAAACGAGATAGTAAAGACCGCCAGAATCACGCAATACAGCAACGCCATTACCTGTTTAAAGGTGAGGCCGGTATCGTCCAGTGGCAGGCTGGGTTTGTTACTTACGGTAAGGATGTGGAGTGTGTCGGCAACCGCTTGAAACTGCAGGGCCAGCAAAGGCATCAACGCCAGCAGCATGAGCAGAGTGGCAAGGCTGCCGGCGGTCTGACTGTGATAGCGAAAGACGAGCAGGTCAGCCAGAGAGTGAATTTGATATCGACGTGCTAGCTCTACCAGGGGCGCGAGCACAATGGGGGCAAACAGGAACAGACAACCCGTGCCCAGATAGTAGGAAAGGGCTCCATAGCCGTAGTGGCTGGCCAGTTCAATCACGCCATAGAAGGACCATGCACTGGCAAAAATGCCCAAAGACAGAATGTAGGTGACGGGGTGGCGAACCACAGAGTCTGGAATCAGGCCTCTTTCGGTGCTGTAGGCGATGCCAAAGATAATGCAGATATAGATTATGCAGATCAGGGCGATCTGGCCCAGTTCAAAGCTCATGGTTTTTATTGCGCCCCGAAATCAAATAAGCGATCAGAATCACAATGGCCCATATGAAATAGGGGCGGTACCAGGAACCTTGCGGATTGAGTATCCAGCTGAGTAAGGTCGGTGAAAAGATAAAGGCGAGCACAATCAGCAAAATAATCGGTCGTTGGGTGTTCATCTCGCTCTTCTCAGCTGTTATCGGGCAGGTGGAGTCTGGCAGGAATTGTGGCCAGCTGCCAGTTTGCGATGGCCCATTCGAGTATATCGCTTGTGGGGGCGCCCTTTAAGGTGTTGGGTGGGCTTTGATTCAGGAATATCAGTGCTGCGAACACGTTGTGGCTGGCATTCTTGCTCGATAAAGCGGCCGCGTGATTCTGTTTACTGAGTTTTTGGCCCTCCTGGTTGTACGCCAGTGGAATGTGAGCAAACTGCGGTGGCCTCGCCCCTAACAAGTTAAACAGAAATTGTTGCCGCGGGCTCGAGTCGAGCAGGTCGCTTCCCCTTACTATGTGGGTAATACCTTGATGGATGTCGTCTGCGACAACGGCCAATTGATAGGCCACCAGACCGTCTTTACGACAAATAATAAAGTCGCCCACCTCGGTATCCAGATTTTGTTGAAAAGGCCCTTGAATGAGGTCCTTAAACACGACGCGAGCTTGAATGTTGAACGTGTCGGGAAGGTGGCTTACCTTCACTCGGGTGGCGCTGGGTTGACCGTGTTGGGGGTGTTCTCGGCAGCGCCCGTCATAGATGCCTTTGAGTTGATTGATGCGAGCCCGATTGCACGTGCAGGGGTAGGCGAGGTCTCTTTCTTTTAAGTCTGCAATGAGTGAATGGTAGTGCTCGAGTCTCTGGCTTTGGTATAACACGTCTCCGTGCCAATTCAGGCCGTGATCGAGCAGGCATTGCAGTATTTGTTCGGCGGCGCCGGGCACTTCGCGCGGCGGATCCAAGTCTTCCATTCGTACCAACCACGTACCTTGGTTGGCGTAGGCATCCAGGTAACTGGCCAGCGCACTCAGCAGTGAACCAAAATGAAGCGGGCCGGTAGGGGAAGGTGCAAAACGACCGATATAGGGTGGGCTGCGTGTAGAGTCCCCTGGAGAGGCCATGACTGAGCTCAGTAGCGAAGGGCGATAGAAGGAGGCGCGATTGAAAGGGGGCGAGGCCCCCACTCGGGTCTAACCGCCGACTTGTTTTTCTTTAATTTCGTCCAGTGTTTTACAGTCGACACACAATGTCGCCGTTGGACGCGCTTCCAGGCGTCGAATGCCAATTTCAACGCCGCAGGCGTCGCAGTAACCGTAATCGTCGGTGCCTAACAGCTCTGTGGTGCTGTCAATTTTTTTGATCAGTTTGCGCTCGCGATCGCGGGTGCGCAATTCGATGCTGAACTCTTCTTCCTGGCTGGCGCGATCTGCTGGATCCGGAAAATTAGCAGCTTCGTCTTTCATGTGGCTCATGGTGCGGTCAACCTCTTCCATGAGCTCGTTTTTCCAAGCAAGCAACAGACCCCGGAAGTGATCCTTTTGCTTGTCATTCATGTATTCTTCGCCTTTCTTCTCTTTGTAGGGCACAAAATCCCGGGCTGAGAATGAATTGCTATTATTTGAATCTGTGGGCATGGTGATGACCTTGTTTTGAGCAACGGGTATTGTCTTTTCGCTCCAGTACCCTGGGGGCCTGGATTATCGGCTTAAGATACAGTTATAGCCGATATTGGTTAATGGGGGCGCTAACACGCCATTTCAAGAGCGGTTTTCCCCGAAAGCGGGAAGCTACCAGATCTGTGAGTCAGGTTCCAGTGGTTTTTGGGAATAAACACTACTTCATAGTGTTGGTCAAACTCACAGAAAGTACAGCAATTAAGGACAAGTAATGAAATTTGCGCCAAAACTGGAGCGCGGGCGTTTACTCAAGCGTTATAAACGCTTTCTTGCAGATGTGAGCCTTGAAGACGGCACAGAGCTGACTATTCACTGCCCCAATACGGGAGCAATGAAAAATTGCCTGGCGCCCGGAGAATACTGTTGGTTTTCGACCTCCGACAACCCAAAACGTAAGTATCCTAATACCTGGGAGCTGGCAACAACGCCGGCGGGTGATATTGCTGGCATTAACAGTGCCCTGGCAAATGCCTTGGTATTAGAGGGTATAGAGAACCAGACCATCAGCGAGTTGCAAGGTTATAGTTCTGTCCGTAAAGAGGTGCGCTATGGTGAAGAGCGCTCCAGAATAGACATTCTGCTTGAGGAGGGTGCACGTCAGTGTTACGTCGAAGTGAAGAGTGTCACTCTGGCGGAAGAGGGAGGGCAGGGTCTATTTCCGGACGCGGTCAGTGAGCGCGGAAGAAAACACTTGCGTGAATTGATGGTGATGTGTGCTTTGGGGCACCGGGCTGTATTACTTTATTGTGTGCAGCACGGCGGTATCGATCGAGTCAGTCCCGCGGATGAGATTGACCCGCTCTATGGCAAGGTATTGCGCGAAGCTGCAGCTGCAGGTGTAGAACTCATCGCCTATGGCGCGGACATCAGTCCACAGGAGATTGTGTTGCGCCGATCTCTGCCTGTCATTTTATAAAGATAAAGCCGTCGCGCTCTTCATGCTCGATAGGCGTTAATGTTTGCCCGACACAGGGGCCCGCGATACAGCGCCCCTGTTCAATAGTGAACAAAGCGCCGTGGCTGCTGCACTGTATTAGCTCTCCGCTGCTATCCAGGAACTGGTTTTCAATCCACTCGAGGGGTAAGCCGCGGTGTGGGCATTGGTTGCGATAAACAAAGAGTTTGCCTTGTTTTCTGATCGCAAATATTCCTGCGCCGCAGTCTGTTTTGTCGGCCCAGCCTTTGGATTCTCCTTCTTTAATTTCCGTACTCTTGGTCAGAAATTGATTCACAGTCTTTTCATATTGTTGATTTGTGTTGTCCTTCATTCTTATTGAGGTGAGATCAGGGCAAGGGTGGTGTGATGGCGTTTTCCGCCTCGTAAAAACGTTATCTGAATGGTGTCGCCCGCCCTCTGATTTTCGAGTGCACTGAGCAGGTCATCGTAGCTTTTGACAGGCGTTTTATTGAAGCCAACGATAATGTCTCCCAATATCATTGCCCCTGATCGGTTGCGGCTTACACCTTGCAAGCCCGCCTTGGCTGCAGGCAGGTTCTGAGTCACTTTCAAAATTGGCACGCCTTCAATGCCTCTGCGTCGAGCCCATTGCTCAGGTCCCACTTCTATGCCAATTAAAGGGCGAACCAGTTTTCCATGTTTGATTAATTGCGGCACTATTTTTTTAACGGTATTCACCGGGATCGCAAAACCAATGCCAACACTCGCACCGCTTGGGCTGTAGATGGCGGTGTTGACGCCAATTAATTCCCCACTTGAATTTAACAGGGGGCCGCCCGAGTTGCCCGGATTGATCGCCGCGTCGGTTTGAATGGCACCGCGAATTTTACGATCATTTGCGGCATTGATTTCCCGGCCCAGTGCGCTGACAACGCCGACGGTCAATGTGGTATCCAATCCGAACGGGTTGCCTATGGCCAGGACCTTGCGGCCTACACTTAAAACCGACGAATCGCCAATGGGTAAAGGGGTGAGCTTTTCTGCGGGCGCATCAATCCGCAATACCGCTAAGTCTTTTTCAGGTGCGGCACCCACTAAACTGGCTTGCCAGTGACTTTGGTCCTGCAGAGTGATGGTGACTTGGCGTGCGCCTTCGATCACATGGTAATTGGTAACAATGTAGCCTTTGTCGCTCCAGATAAAACCCGTTCCCGATCCTCGCGGAATGGTTTCGAGGTTGAGAGAGTAGGGGTTGCGCCTGACCGTTTGGTTGGTGACAAATACAACGGAGGGGCTGGACTGTTTATAAATTTGAGTATTATTAACTTCATCGTTTGTTGAAAATTGGGCCAGCGATTTCAGGCTGACACAACAAAAAAGTAAAAAGATAAAGGCCGAAGTTTTAGAGGTGTGAGCTAACACGCAATCTGTACTCCTGATGGATTGTTGAGTCGTCGTTATTCAGTAGCGGTTCAATAGCGGTTCAATAGCGATTCAATAGCTAAGAGGTGCTGGCAGCAAAATAATTCAATAAAAGATAAAATTAGCAGGCGAACGTGGACCGCTCACCCGGGTTGAATGTATTGGCTTGCGTATGAGGCGCTTAGGAGCTTTCGGCTATCGAGTCCTGCTCGGCCTCTTTCACGAGACGCCCTTTCAGGTCGATGTCGAGTTCGTTCCAGTGCAGATCCAGAAGGGCGCCTTCCAGTGCGTAGAGCATCACTTTCGACACATTAATGCCCCGCGTTTTGATGCGGCGATAGGCTTCAACAGAACCCAGGTCTTTCAGGTCGTCGTAAGTATTGACGCCAATCGCATGCAATATGTTAACGGAGGCCATGCCCAGATTTTTAAGCTGGAGTAATTCGCTATGACTCTGTGTCATTTTCCCTGCTCTCCAAATTCTTTATTATATTGTTTTAGGTTGAAAAGGTAAGCTGTAATAGCAAGGACTTATAATACATACTTGCTCCAGAGGCGCAAACATTTAATGAATAGTTTTTTACAGTGCACGGGGAGAACCGAGGAACATTTGCAGCAGCACCCTGTTGAGGGCTGTCTGCTTCACTCGGGGGCGCTGGCCGATTTTTGTGCATTGCAGAGCGCAGCGAAGGCCCAGGGCTTTGATTTGAGAGTGGCCAGTGCTTTCAGGAGCTTTGAGCGGCAGCTGTCTATTTGGAATGCAAAAGCCCTGGGCCAAAGAGCCGTGTTGGATGAGGGTGGCCGTGTGCTTGAACCCGGGCAATTGAGTCGAAAGGAGCTGGTGTATGCCATTTTGCGCTGGTCTGCCCTGCCTGGCGCATCCCGTCATCACTGGGGCACAGACCTTGATATTTACGATGCCGCCGCCATTAAGTCCCATGAGTCCGTGCAGTTAATACCGGATGAATATCAAAATGGAGGTCCGTTTGAACCCATGCATCGTTGGTTGCAACAAGCAATGCAAGAAGGGGCGGCAAATGGTTTTATTCATGTCTATGGGCTCGATAGAGGGGGCGTGGCGCCTGAGCCCTGGCACATCAGTTATGCGCCACTGGCTCTGGAGTTTCAGCGTGTTCTTTCAGTTTCTCGCTTGGAGACGCTGATTAAAGACGCTGATATCGCACTCAAAGAGACCATTTTGACGAATTTGGATGATATCTATCAACGATTTATTGTAGTGCCCCCAGAGGCTTACCAGCAGGAGATATGAGGGTGGAAACCGAGAAACTAACAAGAGACCTCGAGGGTATTTGGCAGGCCCTGCGGGAGGAGGCCAGTCAGGCGAGCATGGACGAACCCCTGCTTGCGAGCTTTTACCATGCCGCCATTTTGAATCACGAGAGTTTCAATGCGGCAATCAGTTTTCATTTGGCGAACAAGCTCGATGGTCAAGCGGTGCCCGCCATGCTGATTCGCCAGGTATTTGAAGAGGCAATGGGAGCGGACCCAGGGATAGCAAAGGCCATGGCTGCGGACATCTATGCGTATCGAGAGCGCGATCCCGCCTGTGATAAATACACAATGCCATTCCTTTATTTCAAAGGCTTTCATGCACTTCAGGCACAGAGGGTAGGGCATTGGTTGTGGCGGGAGGGGCGCCGGTCGCTGGCACTCTATCTCCAAAACCAGATCTCTGAAATATTTGGGGTGGATATCCATCCGGGTGCACGTATTGGTTGTGGCATCATGATTGATCACGCCACGGGTGTTGTGGTTGGGGAAACCGCCGTGATTGAGGACAATGTATCGATGTTACACTCCGTTACGCTCGGGGGAAGTGGGTGTGACACAGGAGATCGGCACCCGAAGATCAGGCAGGGAGTGTTGATTAGTGCGGGCGCCAAAATTCTGGGCAACATTGAAGTGGGTGAAGGTGCTAAAGTGGGCGCAGGCAGCGTGGTGCTTGAAGCCGTTATGGCTCATACAACGGTTGCCGGGGTTCCTGCAAAGGTTGTAGGCCGGCCCCGCCAGTCGCAACCCGCATTGGATATGGATCATCAATTGGGTGACAGTTAGCTTGAATTGACAGTGGATTGGCCTGGGACAGGCCAAATGAGGGTGGACGGCTTGGGTTAAAACCACAATACTAAACCAAGCCGTGGCAACATCCTGCGTCGAACAATTAAAGACCTCAAGGAAACGATTTCGATGAGTGGAAGTAAGGAAATGGAGCAAATCACTAAGTGGATGCGTTTGGCGACGTCCAAGATGCAGCTTGTTGATGTTGCGCCGCTGCCGCGAAATTACGCGGTATTTTTTGCCTACTTTTCTGCTTCACAGCCTCTAAAAGCCGAACTTGATGCGCTTTTTTCAAACAATACGACCTTTACCAATGAGCTCTGCGATGACTTGTATGCCCGCTATCTTGAGCAGGACTCCGAGCAGCTACAACAGATTAAAAAAGCGATAAGGGGTTTGATTGGTCAGTTGAGCGAACAGCTGAGCGACTTGGCGACGGATATGGAAAGCTTTGACGAGTCTCTCGCCAGATGCCAGCAAAGCCTGTGTGAAGATCCCGATCTTGAAACGCTGCAAAGCCTGGTGGCCTCGCTACTTCAGGAAACTCGCCAGGCAAGGGATACAAACCAGGCCAGCAGAGAGGTTGTCAGTCAGCTGAATTCTGAAATTGACTCTTTGCGCAATGCCATTGAACAGATGTCCGAAGAGGTATTGGTGGATGCCTTGACCAGTGTGGGCAATCGAAGGGCCTTTGATTTAGAACTCAATAAAGCCCTTGCAGCCGCAGAGGCCGGGCGAGAAGGTTTTTGCCTGATGTTGCTCGATATCGATAAGTTTAAAGGATTTAATGACGAATTTGGTCACCTTGTGGGTGACATGGTGCTGCGATACGTGGCTCAGATGATCAAGCGCAGCGTGAAGGGGCGAGATATTGTTACCCGTTATGGTGGAGAAGAGTTTGCGGTTATTTTGCCATTCACCGAATACGGTGGAGGCATGTCCGTTGCCCATGCAATCTGTGACACCGTAGCCAACAAGGCGCTGACTATTGGCAAAGAGCAGCGCTCGGTGGGGCGTGTGACGCTGTCGGCGGGAATGAGCGAATATAAACCGGGTGATGATGCGGCCAGTATCGTGGGGCGAGCGGATGATGGTCTCTATGCGGCAAAAGCGCGGGGGCGCAACATTGTGGTCGGAGAGAAGGCCTTGGTATGACTGCGCAACAAT
>CAJWCA010000181.1 GCA_913020395.1 uncultured Cellvibrionales bacterium
AGTCGGACGTGCCGGAAGTGCCTGAATTAAGCTGGTTGTTGACGTGTATGACCGCTAAAGGCCTGATGAACCGTGCGCACGCATACAAGGGTGCAGTTGATGCCAATAATGACACTGGCAATGATCCTGATGCCGGTATCACTATGGGGCTCTACAGTTACCCAGTATTGATGGCGGCTGATATTTTGATGTTCAATGCCAATGAGGTGCCTGTTGGCAAAGACCAAATCCAGCACATAGAGATGGCGAGAGACTTAGCGAGCCGTTTTAATCATCACTTCGGTGAAAAGTTTGTACTGCCAGAAGCCGTTGTTGATGACCATGTTGCCGTGCTGCAAGGGCTGGATGGCCGTAAGATGAGCAAAAGTTACGGTAATACAATCCCATTGTTTCTAACTGAGAAACAGCTAAAAAAGCATATTAATAAAATCAAGACCAACTTATTAGAGCCAGGTGAGCCGAAGGACCCTGATACCTCGACGGTTTTTCAGTTGTGGGAGGCGTTTGCAACCACGCAACAAACCTTGGAAATGCGCCAAGCGTTTGCCGACGGAATTGCTTGGGGTGAAGCTAAAAAGCAATTATTTGAGCTGATCAACAAAGAAATTAAAGACGCCAGACAAGTTTACAATGAATTGCTCGCTGAACCTGCACAAGTTGAACAGGTATTGAAGCAGGGTGCTGAAAAAGCAAGAGCCTATAGCCAGCCTCTTCTGGCGACACTTCGCGAAGCCGTCGGCATTCGCCCCCTTGGTTAAAAAATGTTCCTTTAAACCATAAGCTCCAACAATCAGTGTGGCCAAAAGTGGCCACATTGCCCAAGCTGCGCTATATTCGATGCAGGGCTGTTTTTACGGCCACCTAACTACTTGAGTATTTCTGGAGCCACGGCCTATGGGTTCGGTCACGAATCAAAGAATAATACAGTTCGGTCTGTGGTTGTTGGCCATCTTTGTCATCTTTCTCTTCGATAGTTCGCTGATTCAGGCATTGAGTCTGTTGGTATTGGCGTGCTGTGGTTTGGGTTTTTCTTTTTTGGTGGGAGAAAAAGAGGAACTCAGTGCAGCCAAACACGAAGCTGAACAAATTCCGCTTGTGCTCAATATGCTGGATCGAGAGGTGACTGCAAAAAGTGAACCCATTTACAACGATCTGGGTAGTAGCTCTACAGACCTGCATTCAGCGGTGGGTGATAGTGTGAGCAAGCTCTATACGAGTTTCCAGGGATTAAATGAAAAATCTTCTCGCCAACACGATCTGATGATGGAGTTGGTTCACAAAATATCGGGCGATGGGAGTGACAGCGCTGGTGGTGAGGGTGAAGATAAAGGCGAACGAGTTACATTAGAAGGTTTTGCCAACGAGGTTGGCCAAATTCTGGATGACTATGTGAAGCTGTTTATTGATGTCAGTGATAAAAGTATCCAGGCCGTACACAATATCCAGGATATGGTAAAACAACTGGATGGAATGTTCACATTAATCAATGATATTCGTGGCATTGCCGATCAAACCAATTTGTTGGCCCTCAATGCTGCCATTGAGGCGGCCCGAGCGGGCGAAGCGGGGCGAGGTTTTGCTGTTGTGGCCGATGAGGTACGCAAGTTGTCACGAGACTCCAACCAGTTAAATGAGGAAATTCGCGCCCGTGCGGAGGCCGCTAAAGCTACGATAACCGGTGTGGAAAGGGTGGTGGGTGATATCGCCTCACTCGATATGAATATCGCGATCGATGCACGAGGACACCTCGACGGCATGTTACTGGAATTAGAAAGTGTTAACGAAGGTGTTGCTCAAGGTGTCAGCGAGTTAGCGGTGGTTGGTGACGAAATAGGGCACGATGTCAATATGGCAATCACTGGCCTTCAATTTGCCGATATAGTAGGGCAACTGACTCATAAAATTACTCGCCAAGTAACGGTGCTGCAGGAAATTTTACACGTCAGCCACGATCAAACACGGAGTAATCTCGGCACTCTAGATACTCTGCACCTGCGACTGCAGAATGTTAAGGAAGTGGACGCCACTGCAGCGGGAGATGAGGATGTGGGTTATTCTCATGATTCGGCGGGTGAAAGCGAACTCTTTTAAGTGCTACAACTGGAAGGAAATGTATGGCTATTAATTTAAGTGAAACCGGTAGTGGTGAAGTTACTATCACCCTGGAGGAAACCTTCGACTTTAATTGTGTTGAAGAGTTTCGTAAAGCCTATGAGGGGGTTCGACCAGGTAGCTGTAAAGCCCTTGTTATTGATCTTCGGCGCACACATTACATGGACAGTTCGGCGCTAGGCATGTTGATTAACATGCAAAAGTTTTGGCAGGGTCGCTGTGAAGTTTTCCGTATAATCAATACTAATCCCCAGATTCGAAAAATATTTACGATATCCCGATTTGATAAGAAATTTACTATCGATTGATAATAACGGGGATATTAGATGAAGGTTCTGATCGTTGACGACCATCGCTACAACCGTGAGCTCATGGGTTTTATTCTCAGCGATCACGGTTTTGATTATGTTGAGGCGCATGACGGGCAGCACGCGTGCGAAGTTTTTGCTGACTCAAGTGATATTGATCTGGTTTTAATGGATGTCAACATGCCGGTTATGGACGGCTATGAGGCAACCAAGCGTATCAAGGCAATGCCAGGAGACAAGTTGGTCCCGGTATTGTTTGTCACGGCCCTTGACGATAGTGAAACACTGACCAAATGCCTCTCTGTGGGCGGAGACGACTTTGTCGCCAAGCCCGTCAATGAAAGTGTGTTGTTAGCCAAATTGAAGGCACATCAGCGCACATTCAATATTCACCGTCAAATGCAGGAAACCAACAAAGCGCTGGAATATCACCGCAAGGTGATGGACCGGGAGCACGCCATTGTAGAACACGTATTTCAAAATGGACTGAAAGGAATAGACATTGAGTGCAACAATGTACAGTTTCATGTCTCGCCTATGTCTATGTTCAATGGCGATTTATACCTTGCTGCTCAAAGCCCCTCGGGTGGGCTTTATGTTTTATTAGGTGATTTTACGGGGCACGGCCTATCTGCGGTTATCGGTTGTTTACCCGTTTCAAATATATTCTCTGCGATGGCGGAAAAGCAAGCCAGTGTCGGTGACATGGCAACCGAAATTAATGTACGTTTGCAGAGTTTATTGCCTAGTAATATGTTCTTCTGTGCCGCGATTTTGGAACTGAATCAGGGCGGAGACCGCTTATCTATCTGGGCGGGTGGCATGAACGATTTATTGGTGCTCAACAAACAGGGGCAATTGATTGACCGGCTGCCTTCCCAACACATGCCGCTCGGTGTGTTAACCGCTGATGAATTTGATAATGAGGTTCGAGTCTACCACCCCGAGCCCGATACTCGTGTCTTTGTTTATACCGACGGTGTAATTGAATCTTCGAACCCGGAAGGTGAATATTTTGGCGAGGAGCGACTTGAAGCGCTGTTGGTCAAGAACTCGGAAAATAATGTTCAGGCAGTTTTTGAAGCCGTAGAGCAGTTCCAACAGGGCGAGCAGGATGACGACATTTCTCTATTGGAACTTCTGTGTGTGCCGGTTACTCACCACGATTCTGAAGGTGGTGATTACAGCAGTATCGACGCGAAGCTGCGCTGTGAAAGAGAGGCCTTACCCTGGGCAGTGTCATTAAGTATGGATCCGGACCATATGCGCAATGGCCAAATTGTTTCTGAGTTTTTGAAGGTCGTCAATAATATTCAGGGAGTGGGTAATCATCAAGACCTATTGTTTACGCTGCTCACTGAACTCTATAACAACGCGCTGGATCATGGCTTACTTAAATTAGATTCTTCGTTAAAGCAGGACCCAGAAGGTTTCGCAGAATACTATCAGCTTCGAACGGAGCGTCTGACAAAGTTAGATGAAGGTGAAATATTATTTGAATTTAAAGTGGTGCCGGCAACCACAGAGCAGGCTGCCAGCCTGACCTTTCGATTGACTGATACGGGCGACGGTTTTGATATTTCTGCCAAAACCGAGCCCAACGAAGAAGATGATTTGTCTTTCGGGCGAGGCATGGACATGGTGCGCTCCATGTGTCACTCGGTTGAATACAGCAATCAAGGGCGAACAGTGGAAGTCAGCTACTTGCTTCAATAGCCGTTAGGCTGCCAACAATTGCCTGGCAGAGGGACTCCAGTTCGCCTTGTGTAATAATAAAGGGCGGCATGGTGTAAACCAGCTTGCCAAAGGGTCTCAGCCAAACGCCCCGCTCGATCAGGGCGGCTTGTAGTTTTGGCATATCAACGGCTTGTTCCATTTCTATCACACCGATTGCGCCCAGCACACGCACATCGGCCACCCCTTTTATTGAACGGCAGGGCGCTAAACCGGTATTCAAACCGGATTCTATCGTTTGAATTTTTCCTCGCCAATCATCCTGGAGCAAGAGATCCAGACTCGCATTAGCCACCGAACACGCCAGAGGATTCCCCATAAGCGGGGTGCCATGCATAAAGACACCCGCCTCGCCCTCGCAAATGCCTGAGCTAATTTTGCGGGTGCACAGTGTTGCCGCCAGCGTGAGATATCCTCCGGTGAGCGCTTTGCCAAGACAAAGAATATCGGGAGTGATTCCAGCGTGACCGCAGGCAAAAAGTTCGCCGGTGCGCCCAAAACCTGTTGCTATTTCGTCGGCAATTAACAAAACCTCATAACGTTCGCAAAGTGCCTTGAGCTGCCGCAGGTAATCAGGCGAATAAAAACGCATGCCACCCGCACCTTGCACTATGGGTTCAAGAATAATGGCCGCCAGGCTATCTTTATGTTCTTGCAATAGGTTATGAACATCGGCTATGGCGTCTGCGTCGCAAGGTTCATCAAAACCACAGCGGGGCGCTTCAGTAAATAGTTGTGACTGTATGTTGTCCTTAAATAGGTGGTGCATGCCGTTGATGGGGTCGCAGAGCGACATAGCGCCCAAGGTGTCTCCGTGATAACCGTTGCGAAGCGACATTAAACGGGATTTTTCCGGCCGTCCTTGAGAGTGCCAATATTGCAAAGCCATTTTAATGGCAACTTCCACCGCGACGGAGCCAGAGTCTGCGAGAAAAACCTGGTCGAGCCCTTGAGGGGTGATATCTACCAGGCGTCGACATAGATCGATTGCAGGTCGATGGGTCAGGCCGCCAAACATAACGTGGGCCATCGATTCGCTTTGTTGGCTTATAGCTTGGTTTAGCACGGGGTGGTTGTAACCGTGTAGTGCACACCACCATGAGGACATGCCATCAATTACACGCTGGCTTTCGCCCGTATCGGGGTTTGCTAATTGGAGGTACACCCCTTCGGCACTTTCAACCAAATAACAGGGAGGAGGATCGATTAAAGAAGAGTAGGGGTGCCAAACGTGCTCTCTGTCAAAAGCCAGTGCTTGTGCATCGTTTAGAGTGGGCAGCGCTGTATGATTGTCCTGGGACATGTCGAATATTTACCTCAAGTCATGACTCTCTATTAGAAATATCATAACCTGAGTGCGAAAGTTGTCAACCCGGACTGCCTATTTTGGTTAACTAGTTCTAGGCAGCAATGACGGGGTCATGAAGCAGCGCATTAATATATTGTTGCACTTGCAAGCGCCTCTGGGGGTTGAGGCCAATAAACTCCACACTGATGCGGGTGTGGCGATAGGGGCGACCAACAAATTTAAACCCCTTAATTCGAGCCTGGCAACTCACAATCAAATCCCCACCCAAGCGAAACTCACACTGGGGCATGATGCTGCCTCGATTGAGTTGCTCTAGAATGTTACCCCCTACCGACAGGCGCATTCCCCCGGCTGACAAGTTGTGCGCAGTCGCGAACCAGGGCGTTTTCCAAGGCGATTTAAGACGTACCGTGAGAGGTTGTTGATTGCCCAGCTCCATGCGTGGATAAATTCGGCGCTGGCGGTAGCCGACCTCCTCCGGGAGCTCCACTGCGTAGCAAGGCGACCCGTGACTGTAACTGATGTGAATAATGCGGGTAGAGAAGCTCAGCAGTCGGCCCTGGCGATGGTGTCGAATGATCAGCAAGTCACCCAGATTGATGGTTTGCCCTTCTGGGCTAGGAAACAACTCGTCCAGAAGCAGATACCGCCCTTGTAAATTGATGTCCAAAATAATGCTTTGGTAACACGTTGGTGCCCTCAGACTGCCTGCATCATAGATGCTGACTTCCAACAGCTGCCGCTTCGCTTGTAGGGCAATGAGAGGAGAATATCGCTGAGTTAACTCAGCCAAATTCAGGTTCTCGGGCAGAAAGGCCGCTTGACTTGAACCTGCCTCTTTGGAAGATTTTGGCCTCGAATCCAGAATCTCGAATGCCTTTTCGCCCGTGGGGGGCGGCGTTGGCGATTCAGATTTGGACTTACGGGTTAATTTTTGCAATACAGCGTGCAAAATGGTCATGCCCGGGGGCTCCTAACAGTAATGGTACCCGTAGAATTGCAAACCCTGTGCCACTATTGTTGAATCCTTGCAGGGCGCTAAAAGTGGCAGATTCCAGTATGGGCTGCCCAGGTTAAAGAAATCAGTCGGCAACGGACTGCCGTGATTGCGGCAAGGCGGATGACACATTTCCACCGGCGCACAAAAACCGTACAATAGCGCCCGCAATGAAGCTTAGCAGAACACCCGGATAGATATTATGATCGACACCCACGCTCGCCAGACTCAGTTGGCCCTCACAAAGTTGCAAAAACGATTACGCCATCAAGTCGGAAAAGCGATTGCCGATTATCAAATGATCGAAGAGGGCGACAAAATCATGGTGTGTTTGTCGGGCGGAAAGGACTCCTACGCGATGTTGGATATTCTGATGGCCCTGCAGAAATCGGCGCCGATCCAGTTCGAACTAGTGGCTGTTAATATGGATCAGAAGCAGCCGGGGTTTCCAGAGGATGTGTTGCCGGCTTACCTCGCCTCATTAGGTGTGCCCTATAAAATCATTGAAAAAGATACCTACAGCGTTGTTAAAGAAAAAATTCCAGAAGGAAAAACAACGTGCGGACTGTGCTCCCGTTTGCGTAGAGGAACCTTGTACAGCTTTGCAGAGGATGTAGGAGCCAATAAAATTGCCCTGGGTCACCACCGGGACGACATGATCGAAACCTTGTTTTTAAATATGTTTTACGGTGCAAGTTTAAAGGCAATGCCACCTAAACTGTTGTCGGATAACCAACGTAATGTTGTGATTCGCCCGATGGCTTACTGCCGGGAAAGTGAGCTGCAAACCTTTGCAGAATTGCGCCAATACCCTATTATTCCCTGCAATTTATGTGGCTCCCAGGAAAATTTGCAACGTCAGGCGGTTAAAAAAATGTTGGCCGATTGGGAGTTGGAATTTCCCGGCAGGAGCAGTTCAATATTCGGTGCGATGCAAAATATCTCTCCTTCCCAGTTGGCAGACAATACACAGTTTGATTTTAAACAATTGAATATAAACCGCGAGGCAGAGCGCCCGGCGTACCCTTTTGAAGAGGGGCGTATTAAGGACGGCGAAGATGCACTACACTTTATTAATGCCGTTACGGTTAATTGAGTGCTAGATTAACGCTTTTGTCATTGGATGATGATCTATGAGTAAGACCCTCTACGAAGTTTTTTACATCGATAAGTTTGCCAACAGTGCAGAGGCCAGTGTTGCTATGGCGAATTTACGTGTGCGTTTCAAACTGGATAGTGCCACTTTAAAGCGGATGAACTCCCATCTGCCCGTTTCTATCAAGCGCAGGGTCTCACTGTATGTCGCCGAAAAATACTGCCAGGTGATTACCGAAGCGGGGGGAACGGCCTGGGTGGAAGAAATGCTTGATGGCAAAGCCAGAATTCAAGATCGAAGAACGGGTAAGCGGCGATTGATGCTCGATCGCCGAGGGAGCTATCGGGGGTCTGCTATTTTACCCGACAGGCGCGGGAGCAGAGGGCGTCGCAGCATCGACTGAGCCTGTTAACGGTTGTAGTGGACCGGCACTTCTAATGTTTCTTTTACCTGTTCCATAACCACGTAGCTGGTACATTCCTGAACCCCGGGTAAGGTCAGGAGTGTCTCTCCGTAAAACTCACGGTAGGCGTTCATGTCTGCCACCCGGGCTTTAATAAGATAGTCAAAATTGCCCGAGACCAGATAACATTCCTGTACCTCGGCAAGTGCCGCTGCGGCTCCTCTAAACTCCTCAAAGATATCCTGTGAAGAGCGGTTCAGGCGTATTTGGACAAAAACAACCAGTGCCGCATCCAGAAATTCCGGGTTGATCAATGCGCTGTAGCCCTGAATAACCCCTTCTTTCTCCAGCCGTTTCACCCTCTCCATACAAGGCGTGGCGCTAAGACCCACTTGCCGGGAGAGTTCGGCATATGACATGCGCCCCTGTTTTTGCAGGACCCTGATAATATTTTTGTCGATAGTGCTGAGTTCTTTAGAGCGCTTGTTCATAGTTCACCTGGAGAATAAGTCTATAACTGGGTTCGTATCAGTTGATTCCACTACAAAACCGATCTATTAGTCAAGGATTCTCTTGTTTTTCGTCTATATACTAGCGGCATGTCGCAGCCATAGCGACCCTATAAAACTAGCATATTAGAGGCTTTTATCATGTTGATTGGTGTACCAAAGGAAATAAAAAATCACGAATACCGCATTGGCTTAACACCTGCGGGCGTGCGCGAATTGGTGGCAAATGGCCACGACGTCATGGTTGAGAAAGATGGCGGTGAAGCGATTGGTTTCGACAATGAGCAATACTTAACGGCGGGTGCCCGTTTAATTGATACCGCCGAGGAAATTTTTGCTCAAGCGGACATGATAATCAAGGTTAAAGAGCCTCAGCACAACGAATGTAAGATGTTGCGCCCAGGCCAGTTGCTGTTTACCTACCTGCACCTTGCCCCCGACCCCCAGCAGACAGAGCTGCTTGTAGCGAGTGGCGCCACCTGTGTTGCTTATGAAACGGTAACAGATGAGCGTGGTGGATTGCCTTTGTTGGCGCCAATGTCCGAAGTTGCCGGACGAATGTCAGTACAGGCTGGCGCGCATCACCTTGAGAAGGCTCAGGGTGGACTGGGCGCTTTGTTAGGCGGTGT
>CAJWCA010000182.1 GCA_913020395.1 uncultured Cellvibrionales bacterium
GAAGTCGCAGAAATACCGGCCAATGACATTGAGGAGGCACCCGCTTTTGGTGCCAAGATTAGAGCGGAATTTATTCAGGGAATCGCTAAGAAAAACGATGACTTTATCATCATATTAGACGCAGACAAGACACTGCCGATGCGTGAACTAGCAAAATTAGTAGAAGCGGAGTTGGAATAGCTTCAAGACAAACTAGAGACTTTTGAGAGGACATTCTCATGTTAGCTAAATTAAGTTTGAAATTAAAGATTGGTATTCTGGCACTCCTGATCGCATTCTCCATGATATTTCTGGGCATGTCTGCGCTTGGAAAGATTGAAAAATTCTATACGTCGGTTGATGAAAACCTGACAAGGACAAACCAACAAGTACTCATTTTTCAGGGTATTGAACAGGCGCATGTGCATTTTAAGATACAGGTACAGGAATGGAAAAACGTATTAATCAGGGGCAATGATCAAACACAGTATGACAAGTATACCGCCAAGTTCTCCGAAGAAGAGGCAATTGTTCAGGATCTATTGGAACAAGTGATCGACAATTATAAAGCTATTGGTCTGGACAGTCGCGCAGTGAAGGCAGTTAAAGCTGAACACGGAAAATTGGGTATCGCCTACCGGAGGGCACTGGAGTCTTTTGATGGCAACGATGAACTCACGGGAAAAAAGGTAGACAAGTTAGTAAAGGGCGTCGACAGACCCGCGAGCAAAGGTATGTCCACACTCGCAGAAGAAACGGAAGCGGGCTTTACCCAGCTAATTACAGACATTACGACTGACATTGAAACTCAGTATCAAGAGGCACGAACCTCATTTATGCAGATAATGATTGTTTCCATGTTGGTGCTCGCGGGATTGATGACCTGGATATTCATTGACATGTTTCGCCTTCTGGGAGGCGAGCCCGCCTACACCGCACAGGTTGTGAGGCAGGTGGCCGATGGCAGGCTGGACGTTCATATAGACCTGCGCAGGGGCGATACAAGCTCACTGTTGGCCACGGTGCAACAAATGAAAGACCGCCTGACTGAAATTATATCGGATGTCAGAAGTTCCGCAGATGCCTTGTCGTCTGCGTCCGAAGAAATCAGTGCGACTGCACAATCCCTGGCCAAAGGAGCATCGATCCAGGCGGCGAGTGTTGAGGAAACCTCTGCATCAATGGAGCAAATGTCTGCATCAATTTCTCAAAATAACGAGAATGCCAGTGTTACAGACGGTATGGCCCAGAAAGCGGCAAAAGACGCGGCCAATGGCGGTGACGCGGTATCTGAAACCGTTGAGGCCATGCAAAAAATTGCCGAGCGAATCAGTGTGATCGATGACATTGCTTACCAAACTAACCTGTTGGCACTCAATGCAGCTATTGAAGCCGGGCGAGCTGGCGAACACGGTCGAGGTTTTGCGGTGGTTGCATCAGAAGTGAGAAAGCTGGCCGAAAGAAGCCAGGTGGCCGCGCAGGACATTGGTGAATTAGCCAGTGAAAGTGTCAAGCGCGCAGATCTTGCAGGCACCCTGCTACAAGAAATGGTACCGTCAATTACCAAAACAGCAGATCTGGTCCAGGAGATTGCCGCGGCCTCCTCTGAGCAGGCATCAGGCGTCGACCAGATCAATGGTGCCATTGGTCAGGTGAGTCAAACCATGCAGCAAAATGCAGCATCATCAGAAGAACTCGGCTCAACGTCAGAAGAAATGAGCGCCCAGGCCATGAGACTACAAGAGTCCATAGAATATTTTCGCCTGGGAAACCGATATAAATCTAGCAGCTTAAACACGGACACTGCCAATACCACAGACAGACCACAGGCAGGGAATACTTCTGACTCAAACGGCAATGGAGACACACAATCCATCGATGATGACGACAACAGCTTTGTAAGATTTGATAAGTAGGTCGGGCAGACAGCGTTATGGATCATGTTTTGCTGCCGCCGAGTGATCAAACCTTTACGCGGTATCAGGATTTAATCAAGTTACATACTGGAATATATCTGCCGCCACACAAAAAGACCTTGCTTCACAGCCGATTGTCTAAACGGCTGTTTGCCTCGGCCATGGCATCGTACGATGACTATTTTGAATTGTTGGTCTCTAGCGCGGGTAAAAATGAACTGAAGGCGGCTCTGGAACTTGTCACAACCAATGAAACCTATTTCTTCAGGGAGCCCGCTCATTTCGATTTCATGAAGGATCTCCTGGACTGCCAGCCGAGGACCGGAGAGAGGTACAGAGTCTGGAGTGCGGCCTCCTCCAGTGGCGAGGAGGCTTATTCACTTGCAATGGTATTGCAATCCCACTGTTCCAAGCCCTGGGAACTACTGGCGTCGGACATTAACCAAACAGTGATTACAGATGCCAAAAAAGGCATCTATCTGAATCAAAGAACGTCAATGATTCCACAAGAATTCTTGAATAAGTATTGTAGAAAAGGCGTTGGAGAATTTGAGGGTTATTTGAGGGTTGCGCCGGAACTGAGAAATAGGGTTCAGTTCGATACACTTAATTTAATGGGTCAGCTAAAAGGCTTGGGGAAATTCGATATCATATTCATACGTAATGTAATGATCTATTTCGATGACGAAACCCGAGGATCTATTTTGCGGAAACTGTCAAAACACCTAAAACCTTCAGGTTGGCTGTTTGTGAGTCACTCGGAATCCCTCCATGGTGTTTCAGATGACTATTATTCTATAAAACCGTCGATTTATCGTCTGGCTGCTTATCGAGATGAACACAAAATCTGACCTTGTTCTTCTAGAGCCCGGAAGTTTGTATTTTGGCAGGGCCCCCAAAGTTATCCAGACACTTTTGGGATCTTGTGTTGCGCTTACGGCATGGCATCCGACGCTGCTAGTCGGTGGGATGTGTCATTATCTCTTGCCTGAAAAAAAAGCGTCAAAAAAAGAACATGGTCCCACTTATGGAATAGATGCTTTGAAGGTAATTGAACAGCATTTAAAGAGTTACGGGCACCCCGATGAGTTTGAGTTCGGTCTGTTTGGAGGTTCACAGATGTTGTGCGACGAAGGCCTCTACGCCATTGGCCGCGACAATATTAACACGGCAAACGTTTGGTTAAAACGAAACCACTTGAGTGTAACCCACGAATCACTGGGAGGCAGTATGGCACGTCGTTTAAAACTGGATTTACAAACAGGAACGATTGACCTCGTCTCCAATTCATTGCAACAGGATGCCCGATGAGCATCAAAGTGATGATCATCGATGATTCTGCAGTCGTCAGGAAAGTCTTGTCGAGTGTTCTGAATGAGGCCCCGGACCTCGAAGTCATCGCCACAGCCTCCGATCCTATTTTTGCAGAAAAGTATCTGGAGAAAGAATGGCCAGATGTCATCGTTCTCGACATCGAAATGCCCCGAATGGACGGTTTAACCTTTCTTCGCAAGCTCATGGCGGAGCACCCTACCCCTGTCGTGATATGTTCCTCGCTGGCAACAAAGGGTTGTGAACTCAGCTTACAAGCCTTATCGACTGGCGCTGTAGACATCATCACCAAACCACAGCTGGGATTGCAGGGATTTTTACAAGAGACAAAGCTGGAATTCTGGCAAATCATCCGGGCATCGTCACAAGCCAGGCTAACGAAGAAGGCAAAACCTGCAGAAAACAGGAAACCCACGACGAATATCCCAATTAAGACTATCATTAAAATGGGTCATACAACGGACCGTATAGCTGCGATTGGCACCTCAACCGGCGGCACACAGGCCCTCGAGTTCATTCTGGCGCAGCTCCCCCGTACCTGCCAGGGCATTGCCGTTGTGCAGCACATGCCAGAAAAATTTACTGCGGCGTTCGCTGGACGATTAAACACGATGTGTGAAGTAGAGGTGAAAGAGGCAGAAAATGGAGACCGACTCATCCCGGGCAGAGTACTCATTGCCCCCGGCGGGCAACACCTGGAGATACAACGCTCCGGCGCTCAATACATCGCCAAGATTTTTCGAGGCCCTGCGGTGAATCGACACTGCCCATCGGTTGATGTCCTGTTTCGCTCCGTGGCAAAAAATGTGGGTAAAAATGCAATGGGCCTGATTATGACGGGCATGGGTGATGACGGCGCCCAAGGTCTGTTGGCAATGCGTCAGGCGGGCTCTCCAACCATTGCCCAGGACGAAAAATCCTCCGTTGTATTTGGTATGCCCAAAGAGGCGATCAACCTCGGCGCAGCAGGCAAGATAGCGAGTTTAGACGAAATCCCCCACTTACTGGTTAAGTAGAAGTGCAATGTCAAATAACGATCTGACGGCTCTGGTAGTAGACGATAGCGTGGTTCAGGCAAACCATGCCGCGAACTTGTGCCGGGAAACCGGTGCCTCCGTCTTTTCCGGACACAATGGCTTGGAAGCCTTAGAGATTTTGCGACGGGAACAGATTGACGTGGCATTAATTGATCTGGAAATGCCCATCATGGATGGAGTTGAGCTGATCAGTCAGATCGCATCGGAAAAACTGGTTCAACATATCATTATATTAAGTTCGAAAGACGCTTCTCTAATTTCCAGCGTTGGCACAATGGCAGAAACGGAGGGTTTAACAGTTTTATCGACAATTGCCAAACCCATTTCTGCCGAGCAGATCGTGTATTGTTTTGACAGTATCCGAAACGTAAGATCAAAATCGAAACCCGTTGAAGACCACAAAGAAAGTAACTATGAACCCACTTTTGACGAGATATCAAAGGGCATCATTGAGCAGCATTTTTTCCTCAACTACCAGCCCAAGGTAACCGCCAAGGGGCTGTTGTTCAAAGGCGTTGAAGCGCTGGCGCGCTGGGATCACCCAGAGCGAGGGCGAGTTCCTCCCGATACATTTATCCCTGCTGCTGAAAAATATGAGTTAATTGGCACTCTAACTACCACTATTTTTGGACAGGCGCTATCTCAGAAAAAGGAATGGCGGGACAGGGGGCTCGACCTCAATCTGGCATTGAATTTATCACCGCTGTCACTCAGAAATTCTGACTTCGCCGACAGGCTGGCAGATTTTGTTCAGAAGCGAGACGTGAAAACTTCAGAACTGACACTCGAGGTGACAGAGAATGTGCTGTTTGGGGACCTCGCAAAATCCTTAGGCATTCTGGCCCGGTTACGATTAAAAGGTTTTAACATTTCTATCGACGACTATGGAACGGGATTCTCGAATGCAGAACAGCTGTCAAACATTCCTGCCACAGAACTTAAACTCGACAGGAGTATTATCAGTGGCATTTCCAGCAGGCCCAAAATAAGATCAATTGTTGAAAATACGCTTCGAATCGCCAATGACTTAAAGTTGAAAACGGTCGCCGAAGGGGTCGAAACTAAAGAAGACCTATCGATACTGCTTGAACTGGGAATCGACGAGTTACAGGGTTATTACTTTTCCAGGCCCCTTAGTTCTGATTTACTTTTGCCCTGGTCCGAAGGCGAATTAGTCCGCTTGAGAGAAGAATAAACAGTCATCTGATTTTTGTTGATCGCGATCAAGTTCCATCGTTAGCATTCGATATACTCTTAACGCTTCGGGTTTATTAATCTCTTATTTCTAAAGAAGGAAACGCCATGTCTGGTGAATCATCTTACGTCAAAACAGTCATGACACAGGTTCTTGAAGAGGTGAACACCAACCCTCAGTACTCACCCGACCCGATGTTTCGGGCCTTAGTCTCCGCCATTATCGATCAATATAAAACTTACAGAAGCGGCGCCGACATAGTGTCTGAACTGCAGTCACTGATTGATAACCTGAGTGAAGATGAGCATGTCGTCACCAGAGGTTGCTAGCCGGCAATGCTTCGCTGCGCGAGTTTCACGGATATACTCGCGCTCGACGAATGTAGGCCAGACATTACTTCTTTTTAGGTTTGGACCATGGGCTTAGCGTATCTGGAGAACTTCCCCACACACGCCCTGGAGCCCCGCCCGGTTTTCTTACTTCTGACTTAACGTTTTCTTTGGGTTCCGGTTTTTCAGCGGCCGATTGGTTCTGTCCCGTCACGTTTTCTGAGGTGAAACTTTCTTTAACGGCTCGCCCTTCCTTAGATCGGCCCCATTCAGACTTTGAAGCCCTGCCAAGGTCCTTCGGTTTTTTCTTAACCCTCTGTTTTGGAGCTTGGGGGGCTGCGCTCTTTCTCACATGATTCAATACCGAAATGGGCACTTCTTTAACGGCTGCGAAACCCTCTACTTCTCTGCGCTCAATAATCTGGTTCAAGCGCCGCTCAATCGCACAGAGCCTTTTAAAATCGTCTCTAGACACCAGAGAGACCGCTTCCCCCGATGCACCAGCTCGACCGGTTCTGCCAATTCGGTGAATGTAATCATCGGCGTCGTCGGGCAAGTCGTAGTTCACGACACGATCCAGCCCGTCAACATCAATACCTCTTGCTGCAATGCCCGTGGCCACTAACAGACCTATTTTACCCGATTTGAAATCGGCCAGAACCTGAGTGCGAACGGCCTGGCTTCTGCCGCTGTGAATGGCTTCAGCACTGATGCCGCGTTTTTCGAGCTGGCTAACTAACTTGGCGGCGCCATGTTTGGTACGAATAAAAATAAGTGCCTGTGACCAACTTTGATCTTTAATCAAATGACTCAACAGAGAGGATTTATTGTCTTTGTCGACGGTGACCAACCATTGCGCAATGTCTGGCGCTGTCGCGCGTTCAGGGGCAATGGATAGCTCTAGTGGATTGTTGATGGTGGTCTTTGCCAGCAACCTGACCTCATCCGACAAAGTTGCTGAAAACAGCAGATTTTGTCGCTGGCTGGGCAAGCGCTCAATGATTTTATTGATGTCCGCGATAAATCCCATGTCGAGCATTCTGTCAGCTTCATCCAGAACCAGAACCTCCAACTCATCAAAATGGAGTGCCCGCTGGTGAGCCATATCCAGTAATCTTCCCGGGGTGGCAACCAGAATATCTACACCTTCTATGAGTGCCTGCTTTTGGGGCTCTGGGTCGAGCCCGCCAACCATCGTCATTGAAACAATGTTCAGATGTTTGCCGTATTGATTGATGCTGCTCTCAACCTGCAACGCCAATTCTCGGGTAGGCACCAAAATGAGCGCCCGAAAGCGTTTGGCTCGTCGTTTGCGTTCCCCACTCAGCGTTTCTAATATCGGCAGGACAAAACTCGCTGTTTTTCCCGTGCCGGTCTGGGCTGCAGCCAACAGATCACGACCCGCCAATACAGCGGGAATCGCCTTTTCCTGAATGGGTGTGGGCTGGAGATAACCCTGCTCGCCCACGGCTCGTAAAATGGGTTCGCTCAGTCCTAGAGTAGGGAATGTCATTGGGGTCTCACGTCGAGTGTGTATCACCAGCGAGTGTGCGCCGACGACAAAAGACGCCACTATACCATGTCTAGACCCTTGCCGAGCCCTTGATGTCAGCCTCGCTAAACTCTTTCCCGGTTGTGCTCTACCCTTCTCTCCTCGCTCACAACCTGAGCGGTTTGGTACCACTGAGCAGACGGTTCAGGCATTCGCATTTTTTGCCTTAGTTCCTCTGCATTGGACTGACTTGTTAACATTCGGAGTAATTCAAAGGCCACCTCAAGCGCGGTACCAGGCCCGGTCGACGTTATGCAATGACCGTCGATCACAAGCGGACGGTCAACAAACAAGGCGCCTGTTTGTTCAAGTTGCTGTTTTCGTTTCCCACCGACCTGGTGATAAGTTGTCGCCTCCTTTCCCTCCAAGACGCCCGCCACTCCCAGTGAAATGGAAGAGACACACACACTGGCAATAGGCTTTTGAGCGCGGGAAAAGTGCCTGATCACCTCTAAAAATGGTTCGCTTAGCGCCTCCTCATAAAAACCAGAAGGTTCGAAACCTCCAGGAATGGCCAGCGCGTCAAAACTCTCCAACTCGACCTCTTCCAGCAGGTGCCTGGGTTTCAATTGCAAACCAAAAGTGGTCTTAATCTCTGGCCGCAGACCCACATCCACTAAATCAACGGTTTCGGCACCCAAAATTGAAGCCCACCCAAATACATCCGTAAATGCTGCCATTTCAAGCGGTTCGACACCATTTGCGAGTAACAATAAAACTTTTTTCATTGGTTTCTATACCCCGTAGAACTGATTATCCGCTGCAGTATCACGGTGACAGTCATAGAGATAAAGACTTCAAATATTGAATAATTATCAATGCAATATTGACAATAAACTAAGGTAGGACGGTCTAAAAACCCCCCTACTGACTCCTCTATGATTACCGCGCCAACAACCCTTGGTTTTCCCGCAATGAAATCCAGAAATGTTGATACCCGTCAAGAAATAAGCACATTCAACACGATAAGCTCAAGAGGAATCCACTGACAGGGCGCGATGATGAACGAACAACAACAACAATTAGAAGACCAACAAACACTTCGCAGCCTGGCCTTAACGGTCGGCTTAATGTTGCTTGGCACCCTGTGTCTGGCGGTAACGGTCAATATCTTTTACTAATACACCCGGAAAACAAACGCCAGGCAATTTGTTTACGCCGCCCTCCTAGTCTATTGACAGCCAGTACGGGGCAGTCATAGCATTACCCCAAAAAACAAACAGGGGCGGTGTATGTCTGGTTCAAACATGGCAAAAAAAGTCGCATTTATCACGGGTGCAGGCAGTGGTATTGGGGCCGAGGTTGCCAAACGGCTAGACCGGGCGGGTTACTCCTTAATTATATCCGGCTCAAATACCAATAAACTACAATTGCTGGCTGCGCAACTGCAAAGCTCCCCCGTGATTGAAGTGGCCGACCTCACAAGCTGGAACGATGTTCAAGACCTCTGCCATAAACTGAGAGATAACTATGCGGGTTTAGCTATCGCATTTATCAACGCCGGCACCGTTGAAATCGGACCCTTTGCTGAACGTACCACCGACACCATTGATAGAGAGATTGATATCAATCTGCGCAGCGCACTGCACTTGATTCACGCCTGTATTCCGGGCATGCAAACACAACAAAGCGGTCATATCATCGCAACATCTTCAATTGGTGGCACGCTGGCCATGCGTGGCAGCAGCGTCTATTCAGCCACCAAG
>CAJWCA010000183.1 GCA_913020395.1 uncultured Cellvibrionales bacterium
TCTTTCAGTGCGTCTTCTACAATGGGGTGTACAAACTTACTGACATCACCACCCAGTGACGCGATTTCTCTGACCAGAGACGAAGAGATATAGGACAAATGCTCAGCCGGAGTCAAAAACAAACTCTCCATTTGAGGCGCCAGCGCGCGGTTCATGTTGGCCAGCTGAAATTCATATTCGAAATCTGATACTGCTCGCAAGCCACGCATGACGGCGTTTGCTTGTTTTTCCTTTACCAGGTCTGCAAGCAATATATTGAAACCGCACACTTCGACATTGTCGAGATGGCCAATTACCTGCTTGATCAGCTCCACCCGTTTTTCAATAGGGAACAAGGGGTTTTTCTTGGTGCTGGCAGCCACTGCAATAACGACCGTATCGAAAAGCCGACAAGCCCTTTCAATCAGGTCAATATGTCCGTTGGTAATGGGGTCAAAAGTCCCTGGATAAACCACTTTTTTCATCGATCAATCTCTCGCGTTGGCTTTGAGGCGCGCCGATTCTAAACAATTTATCGACACAGTACAAAAATTCCACTAATCGGCTTCGTTAAAGTAGAGTCGGGCCGTCACTTGACCGGCTGTTTTTTCCCGGTGCAGTCTCCATTGTGTGGGGGCGATATAGGGGCAATCTCTGCCAGATTCAATATACACCGCAGCGTTGGGGTTGAGGTGGCCGTGCTTAACTAAGCTGTCAATTGTGGGCTGCCACAGGTTCTGGTCGAATGGGGGGTCAATGAATACCAGGTCAAAGGGTTCACCCTTAGGGCCGCTTAGCCAGCTTATGGCATCACCGTTGTGCAAACTGAGGTCATTAGTGTTCAGCGTTTCGGCGTGAGAGCGTAAGGTGTTGATCACGAGGGGAGCTTGATCGAGGGCCGTCACATGGCCAGCTTCCCTGGAGAGGCACTCTAAAGCCAGTGCGCCTGAACCCGCGTAGAGGTCCAGACACCGGCTCCCGTAGAGGTGGGGAGACAACCAGTTAAATAAGGTCTCTCTCAGGCGATCGCCCGTTGGACGAAGGCCAGGCAGGTCTGCGAAGGAGAGCTTTCGCCCCCTGAACTGTCCGCCGATAATTCTTAGTGTGTTGCCAGGCTTGGTTTTTTTGACTGCCATGCGGCCTCTGTTGGTCGTTGAGATGGGGGCGACTCGTTTGTTATTTTCGCGCTATGGCTATTAATTGGCCTAAAGAACAGCCACAAGTGGTAGGATAGCGCCTCGACATATTATCAAAAACTGACAGACCAAGCCCCGATGTTTTTTAAACGCTTTCGAAAAAAAGATAAATCCCCGGAAACACAGTCACCCGCCTCCGAAAATCAGGAGTCTCAGCTTGATATTGAGCAGCCTGATGCCAGTGAGCACGTGGATAATCCACCCTTAGATGGCGCCGTGGCGACACCCGATAGTTCAGAACTTCAGGTCGATTCAGAGCCTCAGGCCGATTCTGAACCTCAAGCCGACTCTGAACCTCAAGCCGACTCTGAGCCATTGGTTGATGCAGAGCCATTAGAGGCAACAGAGAGCTCTGAAGCGGAATTGGCGCCGGTTGGGGATCTGGCAGCCTCCGAGGAGTTACCGGAAAAACCCAAAACAGGATTTTTCGGCCGAATCAAAAGTGGCTTGAGTCGTACCAGCTCAAATTTCGCAGAAGGCCTGGGCAATTTATTGCTGGGTCAAAAAGAGATCGATGACGATCTGCTTGAGGAAATCGAGACCCAGCTCATTGTCGCCGACATTGGCATTGAAGCGACCACGGACATCATTGATAAGCTGGCCAGCGGTGTTGCCAGAAAAGAGTTGGCCAATGCCGATGCCTTGTATCTTGAACTCAAGAACCAGCTTAAAGCGCTTCTGGAACCTGTTGAAAAACCGCTGGTAATCGAAAAAACCTCTGGCCCCTTTGTGATATTGGTGGTCGGCGTTAATGGCGTGGGCAAAACGACAACTATTGGCAAGCTGGCCAAGCGGCTGCAGGGAGAGGGCAAGTCCGTTATGTTGGCCGCGGGAGATACCTTCAGGGCTGCCGCGGTTGAACAGCTGCAAGTGTGGGGCGAGCGCAATGATATTCCCGTTGTGGCCCAACATACGGGTGCAGACAGTGCCTCCGTTATTTTTGATGCAATTCAATCCGCCCAATCGCGGGAGATTGATGTGGTTATTGCGGATACTGCCGGTCGTTTACACAACAAAAGCCACTTGATGGACGAACTGTCGAAGGTCAAACGAGTGATGGGTAAGCTGGATGTAAGCGCCCCCCACGAGGTATTGCTGGTGCTGGATGCCGGCACGGGACAAAACGCAATCAGTCAGGCAGAGCAGTTTATTGCCGCTGCAGATGTGTCCGGGCTGGCTCTCACCAAGTTAGACGGCACTGCAAAAGGCGGAGTGATATTTGCCCTGAGCAAGAAATTTGAGCTGCCGGTTCGATTTATCGGGGTGGGTGAAGGCATTGATGACCTTCAGCCCTTTGAAGCGTCCTCGTTTATCAGGGCCTTGTTCAACGACAGAGAATAATCACCCTATGATTCGTTTTGACAACGTTAGCAAGCGCTATGAAACTGGTTACGAAGCGCTATCGAGGGTGAACTTTGATATATCTCCCGGTGAGTTTGTCTTTCTCACCGGCCATTCAGGCGCAGGCAAAAGCACCCTGCTCAAGCTGATCATGCACATGGAAAAGCCCAGTCACGGGCAAGTGTTTGTTAATGCGCAAAACCTTAACCGCCTGAAACAATCTCAAGTGCCACATTTCAGGCGTAATGTGGGCGTTGTGTTTCAAAACCACCAACTATTGTTCGACCGAAGCGTTTTTGACAACGTCGCTTTACCCTTGATCATCGCAGGCCATCAACACACAGAGCTTGCACGTCGGGTGCGTGCTGCCCTGGATAAAGTAGGCCTGTTGGGCAAAGAGCATCTGAATCCCATTATGTTGTCTGGGGGTGAACAACAGCGAGTGGGTATCGCCCGGGCTGTGGTCAATAAACCCGCATTATTACTGGCCGATGAACCCACCGGCAATTTAGACCCGGCACTGTCAGCAGAGATAATGGAGCTATTCCATCAATTCAACGGCGTGGGTGTCACCGTATTGATTGCCACTCACGACTTGCCCCTTGTGGAGCGTTTGCAAAAGCGGGTGTTGACCCTGGGTGAGGGTCAACTGATTCACGATGGGCCTAAGGGGGCCACGATAGCTAACGCGGGCATGACAGGAGAACAGATCCTTGCTGACTCCTAAAAATACCCGACAGGGTCAACGGGCACGGGTTGCACCTGCAAAGGGTGGGGCCAGCCACAGTAAAACAGGCCGTGCAGATCGTTTCAAAGCCTGGTTGTTACATCACCAGATAACAGCGGTTGAGAGCTTGATTCGGCTGCTGATAACACCGGTGCAAAGCCTGATGACCTGGTTGGTTGTGGCTATCGCACTAGTGTTGCCAACGAGCTTATATGTCGGGCTAGAGAACGTGAAACACCTCGGTTCGAATGTTGAGAATACAGGTCAAATGTCGGTCTTTATTCACAAAAGAGCCAGGCCTGAAGCTATCGAAAAGCTAAGTAAGCGCCTACTAACAAAGTCTGAGGTGGCCAGGGTAGAGCTTATGACTCCCGCCGCAGCACTGGATGAATTTCGCCAACATTCGGGTTTTGGCAATATTCTGGACAGCCTTGATAATAACCCGCTGCCCACGGTGTTATTGATAGACCCCGCCCTGGAACGGGCTGATCATGAGACTCTGGCTCGCTTGCAGAAGGCCATTTTGGAAGACCCCATTGTTGAAGAGGTTAGTGTCGACCTTAAGTGGGTTGAACGTCTGAATCAGATGATGGTTTTTGCACAGCGCTTGGTCTTGGCACTAGGGGCTTTGTTGGCACTGGGGGTGCTGTTGGTCATCGGCAATACTATCAGGCTGGCCATTGAAAGCCGCCGGGACGAGATTCTGGTGGTTAAGTTGGTGGGTGGAACTAATGCTTTTGTACGCAGGCCCTTTTTGTATACAGGGATTTGGTATGGTTTGGGTGGTGGCTGCCTGGCCGCCTTGATTCTAGCGGCGGGCGAGGCTTGGCTGGCAGGGCCTGTTTCGGCATTAGCTGAGCTATATCAAAGTAATTTCGAGTTACAGGGCTTAAGCTGGGATGCCAGTATTTTGATGATTTTGACGGCCAGTGGCGTAGGCTTGATGGGCGCCTGGTTGGCGGTTGGGCGTCACTTGGGACAAATCGAGCCCAAATAGAGAGAATTAGCCCTCAAAAAGCAAAAATCGAACTTCTTCGGGGCTTGGCGATCGAAGCATTGGGGTGATAAACTCCAATGCTGATTTATTTAGGAGAATAGTAATGGGAACTCAACTACAGCCTGTGGAGATGCTTGCGCCAGGTGCCAACCTGAATGCGTATATCCAGGCCGTGAACGGTTTCTCGGTATTGAGTGCTGAGGAAGAAAAACGCCTCGGCGAAGCTCTTTACTACGATGGTGACCTCGACGCAGCCCGTCAAATGGTTATGGCTCACCTGCGATTTGTGGTTCATATCGCCAAATCTTACTCAGGTTATGGCTTGGCCCAGGGCGATCTGGTGCAAGAAGGCAATATCGGCTTGATGAAAGCTGTTAAGCGCTTCAACCCCGAAAAAGGTGTACGCCTGGTGTCTTTTGCGGTGCATTGGATCAAGGCTGAGATGCACGAGTTCATTCTGCGCAACTGGCGAATTGTTAAGATTGCCACCACCAAAGCACAGCGCAAATTATTTTTTAACCTCCGAGGTGCTAAAAAGCGTCTGGGTTGGTTTACCCACGAAGAAGCCAAGGCCGTTGCCAAAGACCTCGATCTGGACGTTAAACACGTGCTTGAGATGGAAGGTCGCTTATCGGCATATGATGCTGGTTTTGATGCAGGTGCCGATGACGATGATGAAAGTGCCTACCTGGCACCGGCAAATTATCTTGAAGACAAGCGTTACGACCCGGCAATTCAAACGGAAGAGGCCGATTGGGAGGCCTCTAATGTATCGAGTTTAAGCTCTGCTCTGGCACAGCTGGACGAACGCAGTCGAGACATTCTTCAGCAGCGTTGGCTGACGGACAAAAAATCAACTTTGCACGATCTGGCAGATCAGTATCAGGTTTCTGCTGAGCGTATTCGTCAGTTAGAAAAAAATGCCATGAAAAAGGTTAAAGGCATGATGGAGGCCTGATAAGGCTTGTTCATCAGTCTCGGGCTTTAGCCCAAAAAATAAAAAAGCCGCGCTATCGCGGCTTTTTTATTGCGTGAGCAAAATCGATCAAAATTCAATAAAATTAAGGGGAAAATGCCGGTGACCGACAGGGTTATTATTGCAATTGCAGCGGTATACGGCTTTTTAGCGGTTGGCCTCGGGGCTTTTGGTGCCCACTATCTGAAAAGTCGCATTTCTGAAAAAATGCTGAATGTGTATCAGACGGGTGTTCAATATCAGTTTTACCATGCTCTGGCGCTGTTAATGCTGGGGGTGCTGCTCCATAAAGAGGGTGGGTTATCGCCTGTCTATTTGGGGCGAAGCGCCTACCTGTTTACTGCCGGCGTTCTGCTGTTTTCCGGTAGCCTCTATATTCTGGCATTGGGCGGCCCGCGGTGGCTGGGGCCGGTGACACCTTTAGGAGGCGTCTGTTTATTGCTGGCTTGGGCGACGCTGTTGTTTGCGGCCCTGCAAAAATAACCCGGGGAACTAATGTTAATCTTGACCCTGCAGCTGTCAGGGCGTTCGAACTCAACCGAATCTGAAATTAAGAGTATCTTGTAATAATGAGTGATAAAGAGCCCACAGAAACCTTTACCTTGAAACCAGAGTTCAAACGTAAAGACATTCGCAGCTATGTTATTCGGGGTGGCCGTATGACACCCGGGCAAAAAAATGCTTTTGATCGTCAGTGGGCTCGTTATGGTGTGAGTTTGTATGATGGGCCTTTTGACGCCTCCCAAGTTTTTGCCCGCCAGGCACCTCTGGTTCTGGAAATTGGATTTGGAATGGGGGACTCTCTGCATCAAATGGCGCTGGCTGAACAGGATAAAGATTTTGTCGGCATCGAAGTGCATCCACCGGGTGTGGGCCGTTTAATCAATACCGCGGGTCTGGATGATGTGAATAATCTGCGAGTCTACATGGCGGACGCTATTGATGTGCTGGATGATTGTATTGCCAATGAGTCTATAGATCGCTTTCAGCTGTATTTCCCGGACCCCTGGCACAAAAAAAAGCACCACAAACGTCGCATCGTTCAGCCAGAGTTTGTAGAGCGTATCAGGCAGAAACTTAAACCGGGTGGCATATTCCATTTGGCGACAGACTGGGAAAACTATGCCGAACACATGATGGAGGTAATGTCTCAGGCGGAGGGTTATGACAATTGTGCCGGAGAGCAGCAGTTCTCACCTCGCCCGGAATTCAGGCCCATCACAAAGTTTGAAAAACGTGGTGAGCGTCTTGGACATGGCGTCTGGGACCTTTTATTTGAACGTCGGCCCTGAACGGCATAAACTGCCCTAGCACATTTCATTAAAGACACGACCAACAGGATTTTACCTATGCGTTACCTGATTGCTATATTGTTGCCCCCGCTTGCCGTCTTTCTGTGTGGCAAGCCTATTCAGGCGATACTGAATATCTTTTTGACCTTGCTGTTCTGGGTGCCGGGAGTCATTCATGCACTGTTTGTTGTACACAGCCATTTGGCCGACAAGCGCACACAGAGAATCGTAGATGCGATTGAAGATCAGGATTGATTGCTCGAGCTTTATTAAAGACACCAAACATAAAAATAACGCAAAGAGACCTGCCGGTGAATAATCGTTTTCTTTCAATAGTGATTCTGTGTTGTGTGATGTTTACCTTGCAGGGCTGCGAGACTGCCTATTATGGTGCATTGGAAAAAGTAGGCATTCATAAGCGCGACATTATGTCAGACAGAATTGTAGACGCCCGAGACGCTCAGGAAGAGGCGAAACAAGAATTTCGTTCGGCGCTGGAACGTTTTTCTACTGAGTTAGGGTTTAGCGGCGGCGACCTCGAAGAAAAATACAATACGCTCAGTGATGCTTTCACAAGCAGTGAAGAAAAAGCTGAGGCCGTCAGCGCGCGCATAGAGGCATTGGAATCCGTCTCAGAGGCTTTGTTTGATGAGTGGAACGATGAACTTTCTCAATACAAGAATGAGCGCTTGCGCAGGGACAGTGAGTCTCAGTTAAAACAAACCGAGCGTCATTACAAACGCATGCTGGCCTCAATGCACAGGGCAGAAAAACGCATGGCACCTGTGCTGGATACTTTTCGCGATCAGGTTTTATATTTGAAGCACAACCTCAATGCTCGAGCTATCGCCTCCCTCAAGTCTGAATTTGGCAGTTTGGAAAAAGATATTGGTCGCCTTATCAAAGAAATGGAACTCTCTATTGCTCAGGCGGATCAGTTTATTGAGACTTTGGGCAAACAATAACCGCACTCACTACCCGCACTCACTACCCGATAGTGAGTAGATCTGTCTGCAATTCATCCAGAATTTTTTCCGCGGTATTGCCGATCAGGGCGCCTCTCAGGCCCTGACGAGCCGTTGTGCCGATAACAACCAGGTCAGCTTTTAACAGGTATGCCGTATCCAATATCACATCGTGCGCGGTGCCATTGGCCAGGTGAACATTGGCAAGGGGGACGCCAAAGCGCTGTGCCACTTTCTCTGTGGCAGAGCTGTTGCCGTTTAAGTGCATTTCCTCGAAGGTGACCGCTAAATCGGGGTGGTCAAAGTGGGCGGCAACCAGATGTAAATCACAACCGGTGGCCTGCGACAAACGTTGAGCCTCGCGAATGATGGTGTTGTTGAGCCGTTCGTGTTCTTTGTCGTGTTTGTCTATCGCCAGCGCCGCTAAAATTCGGCTATTCATCCAGGTGTCATTGGACTTGGTCAACAACACGGGGCAAGGCGCGTGCCTCAACAGGGTGAAGTCTGAGGTTTTTGACAGTGCGCGCTCGGCTTTGTTGTGGCAAAAGCTGCTTTTTACAATCAGGCTTGCACCACAGCGAGCGGCGGCATGGCTGATGGATTCGGCCCAGTGTTCATTCCACCAGGCCTCACACTCCACCGTCAGGCCATCGGCCAACAGCGGGCTAGCCAGAGAGCCCAGCCAGTGTTTAACGCGATTAAGTTCATGGTGTTTGGCGTCTTTGCGGGAGCTGAATTGTGCCAGGTCTTGCTCACCGAGATAAGTACAACAAAACAGGTGTAAACCTGAACCGATATCTGATGCTAGCTGGGCTGCCCGGGCGAGCGCCATTTGGTGGTCTGTGGTCGGGTCAATGACCACCAGCAGCTTTTTTGAGCTAGTCATATCGTTGCCTCGCGCGGTTAACCTACCCTGTCTAAGCGTAGACGATTTGCGAGGCATGAGGATCGAAATGATCCTGCCAATTGGAAAAAATGTTAATTTGTCGTCTGCAGCAACTCAAGTTCTTCAGATACGGTCAGCCATTCCTCTTCTAAAACGTCCAGCTCCTGTACTGCCTTTGTCTGTTGTTTTAAAAGGTCGGCCAGCCTGGACTTGTTGTCTGCATTTTCTTCATACAGGCTGGAATCGGTTAATTTCTGCTCTATCGATTCGAGAGAATGTTGCAGCTTGGCAATAGTGGAGTCCAGTTTTTTAAGGCGGTTGGTTAAAGGCTTGAGCTTCTCCCTTCGGGCGGCTGCGTTTTGCCGTTGAGACTTTTTATCCAGCTGGGTGCTCTCTTCCCCGGGTTGGGCTCTGGTAGACAAGCCCTGGGTGCTGTCTGCGGAGCGTTGTTCCAGCATCCATTGGAAGTAATCACTCAGGTCGCCCTTAAATTCAGCAACAGCACCATTGGCGACAAGTAAGAACTCGTCAACAGTATTGCGCAACAGGTGGCGGTCGTGAGAAACCACAATCACGGCGCCCTCAAATCCCTGCAAGGCAACGGTTAACGCGTGCCGCATCTCAAGATCGAGGTGGTTGGTAGGCTC
>CAJWCA010000184.1 GCA_913020395.1 uncultured Cellvibrionales bacterium
GGAGCTTGAACCTGACAACAGCGAAAGAAAACCCAAGCGCCGCCGCAGACGTCGCAAACCCAATGCCCAGGAGGGCAATGCGGCAAGCCCGGCGCCAGGCACCCAGGAACAGTAAGTCGCAATGGTAAGGGCATACATCGGGCTCGGCAGCAACTTGGACGAGCCGATCAATCAGGTCAATAGGGCTCTGACGGAGCTCCGTACGCTGAGCGAGTCTCATCTGGTTTCCCACTCTCGCCTTTATAGCAGTACTCCGCTGGGGCCCGCAGATCAGCCCGATTTCGTCAATGCAGTGGCCTGTCTCGACACCTCATTGGGCGCACACTCCCTGCTAGACGAATTACAAGCACTGGAATTGAAACACGAGCGAGTACGCATTCAGCATTGGGGCCCGCGATCATTAGATCTGGACCTTTTACTCTACGCAGACCACACCATCGATACTGAGCGACTGCAGGTGCCACACCCCTGGTTAAGCCAGCGGTGTTTTGTACTCTACCCCCTGGCAGAAATTGCAGCGGATTTAATGCTTCCCTCAGGCATCTCACTTGCGTCATTATTACCGCTGTGTGATGCCACAGGATTAGAAACCCTGGCCTAAACTGATAACGCTTCCTTTGAGGACATTGAGTGGACCAACCTTTCGATACACAATTTGATCTCAGCAGTCTAAAACTGCCCCGGCACATTGCCATTGAAGGCCCCATTGGCGTGGGCAAAACCACGCTGGCAAAGAGACTGGCGCTCAGCTTTAACTACGAGACCTTACTCGAGCAGGCCGACCTCAACCCCTTTTTGGAGCGTTCCTACACCGACCCCAAATCGGCCGCCTTGCCAGCACAATTGTTTTTTCTTTTCCAACGCTGCCAGCAGATTCAACAGTTGCGTCAGGGGGACATGTTTGAACCCCGGCACGTGGCTGATTTTTTAATGGAAAAAGATCAAGTCTTCGCCGAGGCGACTCTGGATGAAGAAGAGCTGAAGCTCTACCAGCAAGTTTATGAGCAAATGACCATCGATGCCCCCCGCCCCGACCTTGTGGTCTACCTGCAGGCACCCGTTAAAGTGCTCCACGAACGCATACAGCAGCGAAGTGAGAGTCTGGACAGGCACATCGATATTGACTACTTAGCCGCCCTCAATGACGCTTACATGCGCTTTTTCCACTATTACGAGGAATCGCCCCTGTTGATCGTCAACGCGGCCGAGCTCGACTTGGCCAATAATGAAGACCACTACCGTCAGCTGGTTGAGCACATGCTCACAACCACAAGCGGCCGCCATTACTACAATCCCACTCCGATACTGTAACTACAGGGGTAGATACCATGCCATACGGAAAACCCACCCAAGAATCCGCTCTCAACCGAGTTGTGACCCTGCAATCACTCAGAAAGATGAAGGCCGAGGGCGAAAAGTTTGTCACGGTTGCACTCTACGATGCTCCGATGGCCGCCATGGCTAAAAAGAGTGGTGTGCAGGTATTACTCGTTGGCGACTCACTCGGCATGACGGTGCTGGGATATGACAGCACCATTCCCGTGACCATGGAACAAATGATTTACCATGTCGAAGCGGTTAAACGGGGTAACGACCTCAGCCTGATTATGGGTGACATGCCCTTTATGACCTATGCCACGCCAGAAGATGCGATGAAAAATGCTGCGCGCATCATGCAAGCGGGTGCTCACATGGTTAAGCTCGAAGGTGGGGAGTGGCTGGGAGAAACGGTAAAAATGCTCTCTGACCGCGGCATTCCTGTTTGCGCTCACCTGGGGCTTACACCTCAGTCAGTCAATAAACTGGGCGGTTTTCGCGTGCAGGGACGGGAGAGCGAACAGGCGGATATTATTTTGAACGACGCCAAAATTCTCGATCAAGCCGGAGCAGATTTACTGGTACTGGAATGTGTGCCAAATAGCCTGGCGAAGGATATTACCGCAGCCGTTTCAATGCCTACGATTGGGATTGGTGCCGGCAGAGACACCGACGCCCAGGTTTTGGTCATTAACGACATTTTAGGGCTCACCGAACAACCACCAAAATTTTCAAAAAACTTTTTGCTGGAATCGGAAGACATTCCAAGCTCGCTGCAAAAGTTTGTTGAGGATGTACGCAACGGGATCTTCCCCGAAGACAAACATACATTTGGTTAACCCGTAAAAGCTTAACCCGCAAAAGCTTAACCCAAAACGCAAAAAACCCGCCGAAGCGGGTTTTTTGTTTAATGTACCTAGGGCTTATTCAGCCTCAGGTGCATCTCCCGCAGCAGCAGCTTCAGCCAAAGCTTCCTTGATAGAAAGCTTGATGCGTCCGCGCTGGTCAACATCAAGGCACTTAACCTTAACCATCTGACCTTCTTTCAGGTAATCGCTCACCGCATTCACACGCTCTTCAGCAATTTGAGAGATGTGAACCAGTCCGTCTTTACCCGGCAGGAAGTTAACAAACGCACCAAAATCAACAATGCGAACAACCTTACCTTCGTAAGTTGCGCCAACTTCAGCTTCCGCAGTAATGCCAGCAATCATGTCAACAGCTGCCTGCAAGGCCGCTGCGTCATCGCTGTAGATCTTAACGGTGCCGTCGTCATCGATATCAACAGAAGCGCCAGTTTGCTCTGTGATTGAACGAATGGTTGCTCCACCCTTACCAATGATGTCGCGGATCTTATCGGTGTGCACTTTCAACGTTTCAAAACGCGGCGCGTTTTCGCTAACCTGATCGCGGCCCACTTCAAGAACCTTGTTCATTTCACCCAGAATATGCAAACGAGCGGCCAATGCCTGCTCCAGTGCCAGCTGCATGATTTCTTCAGTGATGCCTTCAATCTTAATATCCATTTGAAGTGCATTGATACCGCGAGCAGTACCGGCCACTTTAAAGTCCATGTCGCCCAGGTGATCTTCGTCACCCAAAATGTCGGTCAATACAGCAAAACCGTCATCTTCTTTAACCAGACCCATAGCGATACCCGCTACCGGCGCCTTCAAAGGAACACCTGCGTCCATCATGGCCAGGCTAGCACCACAGACAGAAGCCATAGAGCTTGAACCATTAGACTCTGTGATTTCACTGACAACACGAATGGTGTAAGGGAACTCTTCCTGGTTTGGCAGAACCGCAGCAACACCACGTCGAGCCAAACGACCATGGCCGATTTCACGACGCCCTGTGCCGCCCATGCGACCCGCTTCACCCACTGAGTAAGGAGGGAAGTTATAGTGCAACATGAAGGGGTCTTTGCGTTCGCCTTCCAATGCATCAATCAGCTGTGCGTCGCGTGCGTTACCCAGCGTAGTGACCACAATTGCCTGTGTCTCACCGCGAGTGAACAGAGCAGAACCGTGTGCTTTAGCCAACACACCCACTTCAACATCAATGCCACGAACAGTTGTTGTATCACGGCCATCAATACGCGGCTCACCGGCAACAACGGCACGGCGTACAGTTTTCTTCTCGAGTGTGCTGAATACTTTCTTCACATCGTCGCTGCTAACACCGGCTTCATCGTTGGTGTGAGCATCAACTGCCGCACTGCGCAACTCACCCAAACGCTCGTAGCGCTTCTGCTTGTCGGTAATGCGGTAGGCTTCAGCAACAGCTTCGCCCGCTGAGGCAACAACGGCTGCATTCAACGCTTCGTTTTCAGCTTCTGGCTGCCAATCCCAGGCAGGCTTGCCTGCATCGCGTGCCAGCTCTTCACAAGCCTGAACAACCGCTTGCATTTCCTGGTGCGCATACAATACCCCGCCCAGCATAATGTCTTCCGGCAATTCGTTGGCTTCAGACTCTACCATCAGCACGGCATCTTTTGTGCCGGCAACAACCATGTCCAGCTCAGAACCTTCGAGTGCGGCATAGCTTGGGTTAAGAATGTAACCTTCGTCTTCGGTATAACCGACACGAGCGCCACCGATAGGCCCAGCAAAAGGAATGCCCGACACAGACAAGGCGGCAGAAGTGCCGATCAAGGCTGCGATATCAGGATCGTTTGCTTTGTCGGTAGACATGACAGTACAGACAACCTGAACTTCAGCCATGTAGCCATTTGGAAACAAAGGACGAATAGGACGGTCAATCAAACGAGAGGTCAGGGTCTCTTTTTCAGTTGGACGACCTTCACGCTTGAAAAAACCACCGGGGATCTTGCCGGCAGCGTAAGCTTTTTCGATATAGTGAACTGACAAAGGGAAAAAACCCTGGTCAGCTCTGGCTTCTTTTGCGCCAACGACGGTAACCAATACCGATGTTTGACCCATGGACACCAATACCGCACCAGTGGCCTGACGCGCAACGCGGCCAGTTTCCAGAGTGACGGTTTGATCGCCGTATTGAAATGTTTTAATTACAGGATTCACGATTATATCCTTTTATTTTTTCAGATATTTTTTAGATACTTTTCAGACTTTCTTACTTTCGTTTATTCGAATACATACAGACAACAAAAAACTTAAAACAATAAAAATTTGAAAAACCAATGTTTAAACCAATGTTAAAACCGCAGTCATCTAACGCTGATAACTCTTTTTACACAACATTCACATAACTGCAGTAAAAAAAGTGCCCGCATAGCGGGCACTTGATCGAAACTTAGCGACGTAGGCCAAGCTTCTGGATGAGAGCCGAATAACGACCCAGATCCTTGCCTTTCAAGTAATCCAGCAGTTTACGACGCTGGTTTACCATGCGGATCAAACCGCGACGTGAGTGGTGATCATGTTTGTGATCGGCAAAGTGACCCTGCAACTTGTTGATGTTGACGGTCAGCAAAGCAACCTGCACTTCCGGAGAACCGGTATCACCTTCAGACTGTTGATGCTCTTTTACGATTGCATCTTTCTCAATTGCACTTAGTGCCATAACAATAACCTCTTTGTTAAATATGCCTACCGCTTGCGCGGCGTTAATAAAAGGCCTACCCGTGCATATTTACAGATAGGTCCAAGTACCGCCAAAGACAGCGTGCTGCCTTTAGGTCAGTTTAGCTACCAAACGCTTGGGCGCCACTCGCCCATCGTCTGTAATTACTCCAATGCCTAAAAAATCATCGTTTTCCAGGAAGACGCGCACCATATCACCTTCTTCCCCGGCGGCAAAGACCTGTGTATCCATCACGGGGTTACCCAGGCCAAAATAATAGCCAGTGGACTCCGGCAGTGTTATGGCCGGCAAGTCTTCAACAGGCGCATCCATGGGCAATAAATGGTGATCCAGGACCTCGGGGCCCTGTTCGCCCAGTTCGGCCACAAGCGCGTCTAGCGAAATCGACTGACCCTCGTGGAAAGCCCCGGCAGCACTGCGATGCAGAGCCTTTACATGCGCGCCACACCCCAGTTCATGACCCAAATCCTCTGCAATCGAGCGGATATAGGTCCCTTTACTGCAGTGAACCTCCACATCGGCCTCTGCCGCAGGGCCTGGGCGAAACGCGAGTAGTTTTATCTCAAAAATAGTGACTTTACGCGCCTTGCGCTCCACTTCCTTACCTTCGCGGGCAAGCTTGTAGAGTGGCTGCCCATTGAACTTCAGGGCGGAAAACATAGAGGGAATCTGCTCGATCTCCCCCGAGAACTGCTGAAGATGTTTTTCAACCTCTTCCTCAGTCAAAATATCCGTTGCCATTTCGCTCATCACATCCCCATCGGCATCACCGGTGGTTGTGGTCATTCCAAAACGAAATGTACTGCGATAACGCTTATCTGCTTCCAGTAAAAACTGGGAGAACTTGGTCGCCTCACCAAAACACAAGGGCAAAACCCCAGTGGCCAATGGGTCCAGACTGCCGGTGTGGCCGGCTTTAGCCACAAAAAATAAACGCTTCGCCTGTTGCAGAGCGCGATTTGAGCTCATGCCAGGGGGTTTATCCAATATCAATACACCGTTAATCGGCCGACCTTTACGTTTGCGCGCCACGGTTTTAAGACTCGCTGTCCGTATCGGTATCGCTCGCCTGCTGCTTGCGATCCGCAGCCACGGCCTTGTCGATCAAGCTCGACAGCTGCTGGCCTTTTACCGAGGTTTTGTCATAAAGGAATTGCAGGCGAGGTGTTGTACGCATGTCCAGCAACTTAGCCAACTGGCTGCGAAGATAGCCCGCGGCATTATTCAGCGCTTTGGCCGATTCCTCGGCATCCTCATCATGCTCAAGATCAACAAAAGTGACATACACTTTGGCAAAGGCCATGTCCCGAGTAACAGTGACATCATTGATGTTCACCATCCCGACACGGGGATCGCGAACTTCAAATTGAATCAACTGTGCCAAATTGCGCTGAATTGCATCGGCAACACGATCAGCGCGTTTAAATTCCCGAGCCATCGCCCAATACCTCTGTATTACTTAAGTTCGCGTGCAACTTCTTTCACTTCGAACACTTCAATTTGATCACCGACTTTTACGTCGTAGTTCTTAACACCGATACCACATTCAACGCCGTTGCGAACATCACTGACATCGTCTTTAAAGCGACGCAGCGATTCAAGTTCACCCTCAAATATCACGACATTGTCACGCAAAACCCTGATGGGCTTGCTGCGGTAAACGGTTCCCTCTGTCACCATACAGCCGGCAACCTGGCCAAACTTCGGTGAGCGGAAAACTTCACGCACATCGGCGATGCCAACAATCTCTTCAATACGCTCTGGCTCGAGCATGCCAGACAGCGCACCTCTCACCTCATCCAGCAATTGATAGATGATGCTGTAGTAACGAATCTCTACGCCTTCCTGCTCAGCAGCTCTGCGAGTGGAGCCGTCGGCACGGACGTTGAAACCGAGCACAATCGCGCCAGAAGTCAGTGCCAGGTTTACATCGTTTTCAGTAATGCCACCGACACCTGAAGATACAACGTTGACCTGCACTTCATCGTTACCAATTTCAGCCAGTGAACTCAACAGTGCCTCTAGAGAACCACGCACATCAGCCTTAACAACAACAGGCAAGATTTTCTTCTGCGCACTGTCCATACCGGCAAACATATTTTCAAGCTTAGCCGCTTGCTGACGCTTCATACGATCCTGGCGCTCACGCTCAATTCGCATTTCAGCAATGCCTTTAGCTTTGCGTTCGTCAGCCACCACCACCATTTCATCACCGGCGTTGGGAGTTGAATCCAGACCCAATATTTCAACAGGAGTAGACGGACCTGCTTCGGTCACTGTTCTGCCAGTCTCGTCAATCATTGCACGGACACGACCAATACTCTGGCCCGCCAACAGCATATCACCACGACGCAGTGTGCCGTTTTGAACCAGAAGTGTTGCAACAACTCCTCGGCCCTTATCAACCCGAGACTCGACAACAACACCTTTGGCAGGCACATCGGCTGCGGCTTTCAATTCCAATAACTCGGCCTGCAGTGAAACAGCTTCCAGCAATTGGTCAATACCGTCACCGGTGTGAGCAGACACTTCAATAAACTGAACATCGCCACCCCACTCCTCGGGGATTACTTCCTTGGCGGCCAGTTCGTTTTTCACACGATCCGGGTCTGCACTTTCTTTATCACATTTGTTGACCGCAACAACGATCGGAACACCAGCAGCGCGTGAGTGCAAAACAGCCTCTTCCGTCTGCGGCATCACGCCGTCATCGGCGGCAACCACCAGAATAACGATATCGGTACACTGGGCTCCACGAGCACGCATTGCAGTAAACGCGGCGTGTCCCGGGGTATCCAGAAAGGCAATTTCGCCCTGGCCAGTTTTTACTCGGTAGGCACCAATGTGCTGAGTAATACCACCCGCTTCACCGTCGGCAACTTTTGCTTTGCGGATATAATCGAGCAGAGACGTTTTACCGTGGTCAACGTGGCCCATTACTGTAACAACAGGCGCGCGGGTTGCCAGATTACCTTCAATCTGCAGAGACTCTTCAAACGCTTCTTCTACTGCGTTTTCACTCACCAGCTTCACCGAGTGGCCGAGTTCTTCAACCAGCATTTGAGCCGTGTCTAATTCAATCTCTTGATTGATAGAAACCATCTCGCCCATTTTCATCAGGCGCTTAATCAATTCGCCCGCCTTTACGTTCATCTTCTGGGCTAATTCTGAGACGACAATGTCACCTGCTAATTCTACTTCCAAGACTATTTTACCTGCAGGTCGTTTAAATCCATGGCTGTTGGCCAGTTTGATGGCCGGACGAGATTTCTTGCGCTTCTTGCCGCCTGAAACTTCGTCAACACCCTCATCACTCAAGGCCATTAATGCAGCCTTAGAACCCTTCTTGGGTCCGGCACCTTTCTTGGCCACCTTGGTTGCTGGCTTTTTGTGAGGAATGCCATCGTCATCATCAAGCACGGGGGTTTTGTGTTGTTTCTTACCGTGTTTGCCTTTTTCTTCTTCAGCTTTCTTCGCCAGCACTTCTGCGTCAGCCGCTTTCTGAGCAGCCGCTTTTTCTTCCAACGCTTTTTGATCGGCTTTTTTCGCCGCCGCAGAATCTTGCTGCTTGCGCTTCAGGGCTTCTTCTTCTGCCTTGCGACGACCTGAGGCCGCCTGACGAATAAGTTCAACATCATCAACTCTAGACTTCGGCGCCGACTCTTCAGTTTTGGCCTCGGGTGCAGCCTCTGCTTCAGACGCTAGGGCCGCCGCTTCGGCCGCCGCGTTAGCTTCAGCTTCTGCCTTCTCTTTAGCCGCTAGCTCCTCGGCCGCGAGTCTTGCCACTTCGGCTTCGTCAACAATCGGGGCTTCTACAGGTTCAGCCGATTCACTCTGCTCTTCCTGGTCACGTTTGACATAGGTGCGCTTTTTGCGAACTTCTACATTCACAGTTCTACGCGCGCTGCCACTTCCGGCTTTTAATGTGCTGGTTGTTTTGCGCTTCAGCGTAATTTTCTTGGGTGCAGCGGTGCTTTCACCGTGGCTAGTTTTCAAAAAGCCCAGCAATGTTTGTTTTTCTTCATCAGACACTGCGTCATCGGCAGCCGAATGATTCAAACCCGCATCTTTCATTT
>CAJWCA010000185.1 GCA_913020395.1 uncultured Cellvibrionales bacterium
ATACCAGCATGTTAGAAGATGCTGATCAGGCACAGAAGAGCGGCTATTTTTCAACGTTCAGAAAACCCATGCTGGTAGAGTTTTTACTGACCTATAACGGGCAGAAACGATTTGCAACAATGATGGCCCGCACGCCTGAAGATCAACGCAATGAGTATATGAGTCTGCAGGCCGAACCGGGCGCATTAACCGCCGCGTTGAACTGGTATCGCGCATTGAACAGTGAAGAAGTTGCAGCCACAGGCGAACTTAATGCGAAGGTAACAACCCCCACACTCTTTATCTGGGGGAATAGAGATGGCGTGCTTGCTCCGTCCAGTGTGCGCAGGCAGAGACCCTACATCACCGGGCCCTATGAGGAGTTAGAACTTGAGGCGGGCCACAGTCTTCTCAAGGAAAAACCCGAACAGGTCATCCCTGCTATTCTTTCTCACATTGAAAGAAACCAGGTCTCCAGGCAGTAAAATCTACCCTCAAGAATTTTCATGAGACACTAAAACTCGTGTGTAAATTCCAAACGCATAAACCTGCCATAGGGCTCTGTGACGCCATTGAATACTGTTGCCGGCAGAGGTGTCGTTTCATTAAATAAGTTACTGCCGTAAAAAGACACCGAGGCTTTTGGAGAGAGTTTATAGTTAATATTGATGTCCAACTGAATATCGGCGGACAGGTCTTTATAGATGGCCCGCCCTTCGGGACTGTCCTTCGATGACAGTGTGCGAATTCTCACGGAACCAAGATATCGCAAGGCCGGTGAAAAAGAAAAATTCCCGTAGCTGAATGACACACCTAAATTTGCCATCCACTCAGGAAAGGCCAGCCCCTGGCCACTCTCATCGAACCTCAACGTATCGGCGGCCGTGCCTTGCGGTGCACCACCCTGGCTTTTCACATGGGTATACGTCATGTTTCCCCAGAGTTCCATACGGCCTAGTTTGCCAGTGCCTTCCAGCTCCATCCCCCGGCTGCGCACGTCGCCAATCGTGCCATAACTTTTAATACCGTTGACCTCCCGCTGCATCACACGGTCATTCAAGTCTTGTTGATACAGGGTTAACGAAGTTGTCCAGTTTTCACCAATCTGCTCCTGCCAAATTGCATCCAAGGACCCCACTGTTTGATCCGGCGTTTCCTCATTAAGCCCTTGGCGCACTTGTTCAGCATCGGGTCTCAAGCTCGATTGGTTGTAGGTTAGTTTGAATACTCGTGTTGCAGAAGGGGACCAAATAGCAGCGATCTGTGGATCAATATTCGATCTTTCAATCTCTCCCTGACGACTGCGGTTCCATTTTGCTCCCAATTGTAACTCCAAACCCTTGTCCAGGTTTTTGTGGTACTGAACGGCAAACGAATATTGCTCTAGTGGCAACGCCGACAGCACCTGCGAGCTGGAAACTGGAACGATGTCATTTGCATCTCCGGGGTTAAATAACTTGAGCGGCCCCAAATCTCCATCGATATAATCCAGGGCAAGTAACAAGCGCCCCCCTTCCCAGTGACTCGAATAATTCAGGCTGTAATTCCACTGCTTAGAGCGCCACAAATTGGAAATGGTGGGTTCACTGCTGGAGTGTGCATACCAATCCATATCGTGCTGGCTGTAAGTAAAACTCGCATTTAATTCACCCCCTTGTTTCACAGACCAATCATAACTACTGCTAACAACACCCCGATTCAGCTCCTCCATCAGCCGCCGCCCCTGGCCCACTTCAAGCTGCCGGCTAGTGCCCAAAAAATGCATGAAAAAACCCTGTAAACGAAAATCTTCTGTAGCGATTTCGGTCCACACGCTATAACTCGGCTCAAATTGATCAAGACGGAACTGGGCGCTGCCAAAAGGCGGGTTCTGGGTGTTATTACTGGACAGCAACCTCAAGCGATCATTCGCCGGGTTGATCGAGGTTTCCGATACCACATCCAAGCCATCAGAAGCATAAATAGACGCGTCGACATCCCAATGCCATTTTTCTTTTTTTAAACCCGCAATAAAACTGGCGCCATAAGTCCCTTCAGTGCCCACAAATGCATGTAGCTCCCCTCCTCTCTCACTGGCCTTTTTCATTTTTAGGTTGATCACGGCCAGCAAGGGGTTGCCATGCCATATCAGCCCCCCTGGCCCCCTCAACACTTCAACCTGCTCAACCAAATCCAGATCCAGTGTCTGAGACTCAATGCCCCGACCTGCAATTGCATGGCTGTCGTAAAAGGGTTGACCGTTGATTAAAACCAGCACGCCGCGGGTATTTCCAGACACCGCCCCCCTGACACCAATCACTTTCTGGTCCCTGTCCACCAGGGGCAAAACACCGGGAATTCGGCCCATCAATTCCCACAGGGAAGATACGTTCCACCGTCGCAGCTGCGCCTCGGAAATCAAGGTGACATTTGAAGGGATATTAATGAGAGATTGGGGAATTCTGGAGGCAACCGTGACTTCAATCCCCATCAATTCTTCCAGAGAGAGATTAAACAGAGCGGGTTGCAGCGCCTCTTCCTGTTCGGCCAACAGGCTCGACGTATATAGCAGCCCCAATGCTGCGAGCAAAGGGCCAGATTTCATTAAACAGCCTCCTGAATGTTTGTCGTAAACGCCCGGCTCCTTTATCCCCGGGGCCGGGCTCAAGCTACAACATCAGGAAGTATAGATCATTGAAAATTAGTAGCGACTTAGCAGCAGGTCTCGCTGCCAAAGTAACTCTTTAGGCATGTGATCCCAAAGCTTCAGAAACAACATCTCATGACTCAAGGTCTGGGATTTCAGGGCATCACCGTCCACTTTCATCAGCTCATCCCATTCCTCTTCCGAGAAATCCAGGCCGCTCCAATCCAGGTCTTTATAGCTCGGCATCCAGCCCAGTGGCGTTTCTTTTGCCTGCGCCAAACCATTCACACGCTCTACAATCCACTTCAGTACCCGCGCATTCTCGCCAAATCCAGGCCACAACCACTTGCCCTGCTCATCCTTTCTAAACCAGTTAACGTGAAAAATACGTGGTGGTTCATTAATGACTTTGCCCATCTTCAGCCAGTGGCGGAAATAATCTCCCATGTGATAACCACAGAAAGGCAACATCGCAAAGGGGTCTTGACGCATGCTGCCCACAGTACCTTCCGCTGCAGCCGTTTGCTCAGAACCAACTGTCGCACCCATGTAAACACCGTGCTGCCAATTGAAGCTCTGATAGACCAGAGGGATAGTAGTCATTCGACGACCGCCAAATACCATAGCGCCCACTTCTACACCCTCCGGATTTTCCCAATCGGGATCAATCACAGGACAGTTTCTGGCCGGGGCCGTAAATCGAGCATTGGGGTGCGAGGAAGGCGTATCGCTGTCGGGCGCCCAGTCGTTGCCTTTCCAGTCAATTAGGTGCGCGGGGGCTTCAGGTGTCATGCCCTCCCACCAAATGTCACCCTCGTCGGTGAGTGCCACATTGGTAAAGATGGTATCGCGGGCGCAAGACTCCATCGCCATTGGATTGGTATCCATGCCCGTTCCCGGCGCCACACCAAAAAAGCCAGCTTCCGGATTAATGGCGCGCAGCTTTCCATTTTCATCAGGTTTGATCCACGCGATATCATCTCCGATACAGGAAATTTCCCAGCCCTGCTTTTGCAACTCGGGTGGCGGAATCAGCATCGCAAAATTCGTTTTACCACAGGCGCTCGGGAAGGCTGCTGTGACATAGGTCTTTTTGCCGGAAGGGTCTTTAACGCCCAGAACCAGCATGTGCTCAGCCAACCAGCCCTCATCGCGGGCAATAGTACTGGCGATTCTAAGGGCAAAACATTTTTTACCTAACAGCGCGTTACCGCCATACCCAGAGCCAAAACTGAGAATTGTTTTCTCTTCAGGGAAATGAGCAATGTAGGTATTCTCTGGATTACAGGGCCAGTTCACATCGTCCGCCTCTGACAAAAGCGGTTGTCCGACCGTGTGCACACAACGGACATAGTCGGTGCTGTCACCCAGCACCTCCATCACCTTCGGTGAGACTCTCGCCATAATACGCATATTGGCGACCGCATAAGCAGAGTCAGTGATTTGAATACCTATTTTGCCGATAGGCGAGCCAATGGGTCCCATGCTGAAAGGAATGACATAAAGTGTGCGACCACGCATCGCACCCTCAGACAACCCGTTCATCTTTTTCTTCATCTCCTCTGGTGCCATCCAGTTATTGGTCGGACCGGCATCGTCTTCGGCAACGGAACAGATAAAGGTGCGGCTCTCTACACGAGCAACGTCTCTTGGGTCGGAACGGAAAAGGTAACTATTGGGTCGCAGTGCTTCGTTGAGTTTTACACAATCGCCTCGTGAGACCATCATGTTCATCATCGCCGCGGCTTCTTCTTCAGAGCCGTCAACCCAATGCACGCGGTCAGGCTGAAGCAGGGTCACCATCCGCTCTATCCAGCGCAGGATGTCTTTGTTGTCGGTCAATGGGGTCTGTCGCAGTGGGTAATCGCACGTGGGCGCGAGGGTATTGCCTTCTGAGCTAGTATTCATATCGTTGATTGCCTAATGCTCTAAGTTTCATTTTTATGATGGGTGAAAATGATAAAATCCGCACATCATACACTAAGCGGGTTATTTGAGCGCCTGATCCGTGGGTATAAATGTGGCTAAACAATGATGTTTCAGCATGAGAAACAGGGGGTAAAAAGTGCTTGTGGGGAGATTTTTAAGGAGCAGGTGCTTACACCATAAATTTACCGACTGGTAAAAACACAATGAAATCAACTATCTAATACATGTATTTAAAGTTTAACCTGGTATTGAAAAGTGACTTTTTCACCTTTCTCAAAAAATCATTTACAGGCAACTACTTCCCCACCGTTAACTTGATGGCCACCCCCACAGAGTAAGAGCCGTAGTTGCCTCGAGGCTTTAGGCGCCTGCAGTGCTGGCCCTGGCAGCCTGCACATCCCTAACATTTTTTTGCACTGTAACAGCGGCAAACAGGCTCAATACATAGGACATCACATAAAATCCTTTTTCACTGAGAAACAATTCTGCGTTGTAGAGACCAACAGCCAGCAGAGCAATGGCCAAGCCTGCTGATACCCAAGCCAGCAAGTAATAGATTTTTGAAGTTTGAATGCCTTCCAAGCGATCGCGGATGGTCTTTTGCAGAGAGACCATGGAGAACAAACCATAAAGTAAAACAATGGCATAAAAACCTTTTTCATTCAGGGCCATGTCGGCGTTGACCAGCCCGAGGGCATAGGCTGCGGTACCAATAACCAAGGCTGCAACAGATGCGATAATATAAGATTTAGTAGGTGCATGAATTTCCATAATTAAGTTCCTTTTTTTGCACGAATTCAGTTTTGATAAAATTAATCTATAAAATGGTCACACCGCCATCTTCATACAGTGTCACCATCTGATCCGCCAATTGATAAGCGCTAAGGTAGCGACCTATTGAAGCGAACGTTGTTGTATAGACACGCCCTCTGTGGTCTTTTGTAGTCACCTCCCCCATAAATGCGGCCCCCATCATCAGTTTGAATGGGCTCATATTGACCCGTTGCGGCTTAAAATAAGCCTTCGCATTCGCCTTTAATCGGTTTTTGTCGGTAGTTTGGTAAATAGCGGCATTCAATAAATCCAGGGTGTGCTCCGTACAATTTTGATATTGAGCATTAAAGGGGTTGGCAATTACAGAGTATTTGGGATTGTGAATATCTGCATTTTTACCGTCTGAAATTAATTGAATCAATCGCTGCTGGATGTCGGCGGAAGGAATAATAATTCCTGCCTTCAAACTGTGCACACCCCAAAAAAAATCAACGGGGTAGTCCACCATTAACACACTGCGCTCTGGTTTGTTGTTTTCCTGGTAGAGGTTATGTATGGCATAACCTTGGGCCTGGGTGCCATCGCTCAATTCAATATTGGAATAGACCGCAACCGCCGTATGGGTGTATTGAATCCCTCGAGGCAACTCTTTTTGTGGTCGCCCCGCCCGTGCAATGATGAAGGCCCTTGCGCCCTTTGCCGCCGCGTACTTCTCAACCGACTTGGCAAACTTAACAATCCTCTCAGGCTCAATCGTGGCTTTTTGATTGCCATTGCTGCCCGCCCACGTTAGGGGAGAGACAACAATGGCGCCCCATAAAATCAACTTAACCCATATCCGTCTATTCATAATAACGCTCCCTCTAATGGTTCATTGCTTTGTTGGGGGCGGGGTCTACTGTGATTGTTTTCTCGGTAATCACTAACGCCCCGGTGCTGGCATGGCTGTTTACAACAGAAGTGCCTGCAGCAACGCTGGCACTGCCCGCAACTACACTGACACCTCCGCCAACAATCAAAGGCACCGCCACCACTGCACTGGCGACTTTGGCAGTGGAGGCAACGCCGTGAGCCGCTGCCAGGGCGCTGTGTTTGCTGGCCTGCCCGCTGTGGTCGGTTGATTCAGCCGCGTGGGCATTCAGGGCTGAGAGTGTAAGACTCGCAATTAACAGGGTTTTTAATAACTTCATGGTGTTTTCCTCGTTGGTTAAGAACGAGATAGACTTTATCACTTGGTATTGTATGTATGAACTCGCGCAACACATGTATATAATAAATCGACCTAAAGTATATAAATTCGATACCGCGGAGCCAAAAATGAGCCAGATCAAAGAAATCAGTACGACACTCAAGCAGCTCCTGCGCCAGCAACAGCTCACCTACAAGGACATTGCGCAGCGGCTCGAGATGAGTGAGGCCAATGTCAAACGGATATTTTCCAATCACAGCTTTACACTCGAACGACTGGAACAAATCTGCCAAATTCTAGACATCACTCTGTCAGACCTGTTTTTAATCTCTCAAAAGCAAACCGAACAACTCACCCAACTGACGATAGAGCAGGAGCAGGAACTCATAGACAACCACAAGTTGTTTTTAGTGGCTGTTTGCGTCAGGGATTCATGGACATTTGAAGAAATCATTGATCAATACGAGGTTACCGAACACGAATGTATCCGGCTTTTGGCACGTCTAGACAAACTTAAATTGATCGATTTGTTACCTAATAACCACTATAAAGTCCGTATTGCCCAAGACTTCCGCTGGATTCCCGGCGGGCCGCTCGAACACTTCATGAACAATGAAGTGCTGGTGAGGTTTATGCAGTCAAAATTCGAACATCCAGACAGTTTTCGATTTTATTTGAGAGGGACGTATTCACAGGCCTCTCTCACTATCATCGAGCGCAAGCTCAATCAACTGACCAAAGAGGCTGCAATTTTGAACCAAGAGGATGCCGCCCTGCCTCTAAGCCAGCGTAGCCACACGGGTCTACTGCTTGCCATGCGCCCCTGGGAACTCCCCCTGTTTGAACAAATGAGAAGAGCCAAATGCAGTGCCCAGACTGAGCAGTCTCCCGCCAATTCACCTTAAAACCACCAAAATAAACCTCCACAGCCAATCCACAAAGCGGCCTGATCGGGTAAAACAGTGATTTTTCACTACTAGGGTTTGCCACTATAGACCCGCGCTATATATAGTATCGCTCAGATCTCACACAGACATATATCCACATTAATAAGAGTTAATTCATGACATTACGTAACTGGCTGATTATTCCCCTGGCACTGCTATCATGCTTCGCCAAGGCCAATGGCTTTGATGCTGCCCTTTCAAACTTTAAGCAGTTGTATCAGCAAGAACTGGGCTCAGTTCAGGAATGCACGCAACAGCAGGACCAACAAGTAAAACTGTGTTCGCCCGCCCTCAAAAACGATGGCAACGCCCCCTATATACTGCATCATGGTGAAACCACCGATAAAGTAGTGGTGTTGTTTCACGGGCTCAGCGACTCACCGTTTTATTTCAAATCGATCGCCAAGGCCATTCACCAACAGGGCACTACCGTTGTGGTGGGCTTGTTGCCCGGCCATGGAAAAGTGAATGCTGATGAGGACATGGAGGATGAAAGCTTAGCCAATCGATGGGAGCAACATGTCAGCAAAACGGTATCACTAGCAAGCGCCTTGGGCGAGAAGCTCTATGTGGGTGGTTTTTCCACCGGCGGAGCGTTGGCAACACAATTTACATTAAACAACCCCGATAAAACAAAGGGACTTATCTTGTTTTCCGGCGCGCTAGATCTGGGCGAAAAAGTAGAATCCATGGCTGACATCTGGGGAATCAACTGGCTGGCAAAATTTCTGGACGGCGACTACCAAACTCAGGGTTCAAACCCTTTTAAATACCCTGAGGTATCGGCCTACTCATCAATTGAATTGGTGGAGGTGATTAAGAATGTGCGTGAACTTTTAAACCAGAATGGCGGCATCGATACAGCCATTTTTGCAGCCCACTCTGCCGCAGACACCACTACCTTGCTCTCAGGCATTAACCACCTGATGGCAAATAACCGCGGCAAGAACGCCCTGTTTGAAATTTCAGAAAAACACGACGTGTGTCACGCCGACGTGGTAATTAACGAACAGCAAGTCGCGGAGATCCAATTTGATCTGTCGAAGCTGGCGGGTGAGCCTGACAAATGTGACGTACCCACGGCCAACCCCCAGCACACGGAGATGCTTGCCGCTGCGCTGGAATTCCTTCAAGAACCCACTGTGAACTAAAATATCGAAGCCGCTTCCATGTTAATTGGAGCGGCTTCGGTTAGCTTCGGCTCAAGACTGTGGTAAACGTCTAGAACCTATACTCAACTTGCAAGCGGATCGTTCTCAATGCGCTGGGTGATTCGGCTGTAATTCCCTGGTCACCGGTAGGTGCCCCAAAGAGTGCGCCAACCGGTGCGGCGGGTGGACCACTGAAATCGGTCACCAGTTCGTCAGTCACATTGGTGGCGATCAAGCTCGCTTTCCAGACATCATCAGAATCCATCAGGCTCAGGTTAAGATCCAGGCTGGTCATGCTGTCTGAAGGGAAGGTCTCATTGATCTGA
>CAJWCA010000186.1 GCA_913020395.1 uncultured Cellvibrionales bacterium
ATAAAGGTTTTCCCAAGTCGGTCTGCACCTCGGTTAATCAGGTGGTCTGTCACGGCATCCCTTCGGAAAAGAAGATCCTGAAAGACGGCGATAGCATAAACATTGACGTTACCGTGATTTACGATGGCTTTCACGGCGATACCAGCAAAATGTATTTTGCCGGCAAAGCCCCCTCACACGCCGAGCGCCTGGTTCAGGTGACACAGGAATGCCTCTATAAAGGCATTGAACTGGTTAAACCCGGCGCACGATTGGGCGATATCGGCCATGTCATACACCAGCATGCCACCAAGAACTATTACACCATTGTTCGAGAGTATTGCGGTCACGGCATCGGCAGAGTATTCCATGAAGACCCGCAGGTGCTGCACTACGGCAAACCCGATACCGGCATGGAGCTACGCGAAGGCATGACCTTCACCATTGAACCCATGGTTAATGCGGGTAAAGCCCAGACCAAAATGAAAAAGGATGGCTGGACTGTTGAAACCCGGGACGGCCGCCTGTCAGCTCAGTGGGAACACACCCTGGCGGTTACGGCCGATGGAGTAGAGGTGCTCACGGCCCGCAGCGAAGAGAGCTTTTAGGCAAAGATATGACAGACCACGCCGAGGAAGCCTGTCAGCACATCCCCTACTTCGAACGCCCCCTGTTCTTTTTTGATCAGGGGCGCTTTCGCCAAGCACTTGAATCCAAACCGACTATTCGAACGTTTAAAGACGCGATCAGTGCGGCCAATACTCAGTTCGACGTTCGCTTCAAAGAAGGCGAAGACATTCGCAGCCTGATTTATGAGCGGGCACTCTTTATTGATTGCATCCTCCACTACGCCTGGTATCAGTTCAAATGGGAAGACTCCATTAGCCTGGTGGCCGTCGGTGGTTATGGTCGCGGGGAACTTCACCCCTGCTCCGACATCGACCTGTTAATTTTACTGAAAGATGACAACACTCACCGCAAGGGAGACAGCATTGAGTGTTTCCTAACGCTACTGTGGGATATCGGTCTTGAAATTGGCCACAGCGTTAGAACCGTTGCCCAATGCACCCATATCGCCGAAGAAGATATTACCGTTGCAACCAACCTGCTGGAGTCCCGCACACTGGTGGGAACAGAATCGCTGCGAGCAGAGTTACTAGAAGCGACTGGCCCCAAAAACATTTGGCCGGCCGATGCGTTTTTCAAAGCCAAGTGGGAAGAGCAAGTCACTCGCCACAATAAACACCACAACACCGAATACAACCTTGAACCCAATATTAAAAATGCGCCTGGGGGCCTTCGGGATATTCAAGTAATCTGCTGGGTTGCCAAACGGTTTTTTGGTGTCAAGACGCTAAAACAACTGGAGGGTAGAGGCTTCTTTACGGAAGAAGAATTTGCCATTCTATTAAGTGGAGAAGAGTATCTGTGGAAGGTACGTTACGGGCTTCATTTTGTTGCAGGCCGTGCGGAAGAGCGCCTTTTATTTGACCACCAAAGAGAACTCGCCCAACTATTTGGTTATGCCGATAACGACAATCGACTCGCGGTCGAACAATTTATGCATCGCTACTATCGCGTAGTGCTGGCATTACGTGAACTCAACGACGTAATGCTTCAATTTCTCAAAGAGGCGATACTGCAAAAGGGCCTTACCCACTCCACCTTCGCCATCAACGAACGCTTTCAGCTGCGCGATAACTACATCGAGACAACCTATACCAAAGTTTTCGAGGAAGACCCCTCGGCATTGCTCGAAGTTTTTGTACTTATGGGCAAGAATCCCGACATTGAGGGTGTGCGCGCATCGACCATTCGTCTGATTAGAGAAAGCAGGCACCTTATCGACGAAAACTTCCGGCAGGACCCGGACAACAAAGCGCTCTTTCTAGAGTTCATGCGCTCCCCTTACAAGCTGGTGAGCTTGTTGCGAAGTATGAAGCGCTATCATGTGTTGGGCAGATACCTACCTGAGTTCGGTAAAATTACCGGCCAGATGCAACACGACCTCTTCCATATTTACACGGTCGATGCCCACACACTTTTACTGATTCGACACCTTCGCCAATTTTTAAATACAGACCTGGCAGAACAATTTCCGATTGCCAGCCGTATTATGAGAGGGCTGGAGAAACCCGAATTACTCTACATAACAGGGCTTTATCACGATATTGCCAAAGGCAGAGGGGGTGATCACTCTGCCCTGGGCGCGGTGGATGCGGAAGCCTTTTGCATTAGCCATGGCCTGAGCAAACGCGAAAGCAAACTCGTTGCCTGGCTGGTAGAAAAACACCTGGTAATGTCTGCGGTGTCTCAAAAACAAGACATCTCTGATCCGGATGTCATTCACCATTTTGCCAGCATCGTTGGGGATCGCTCTCGACTTGATTATTTATACGCGCTAACTGTCGCTGACATCAACGCCACTAACCCAGATCTCTGGACCTCCTGGCGGGCCAGCCTGATGCGCCAACTCTATGAAGAAACCAAACGCGCCTTCCGGCGAGGCCTCGAAAACCCGGTTGACCCACAGGAACTTGTAGAAGAAACCCAACAAGAGGTTATTTCAGAGCTCTCTGCACTCGGCATCACCGAGACGCAAATAAGAGAAGTGTGGGGCAGTGCCGGCGACGTCTACTTTCTTCGCGAAAGCGCAAAAGACATCATCTGGCATACTCAGGCAATTATTGAGGGCGAAGATGACGAACTCATTATCCTTATCAAGGAAACGTCCAAACGAGAATACGAAGGCGCTACTGAAATCTTTATCAGCACGCCCGATCGACAGAATATTTTTGCTGTTGTTGCCTCCTCTTTAGACCAACTGAATTTAAATATTCAAGACGCTAAAATTTATAATTCAGAATCGGGTTACACCATCGACACCTTTTATGTATTGGATGAAGATGGAGAATCCATCGGCAATGACCCCGAGCGATTGGCCCGCATACACACTAACCTCAAGTCAGATTTATATGCAGCCGATCACTACCCCGACATCATTAACCGTAGAACACCGAGAAGGCTTCAACATTTTTCCATGCCCACTCGGGTGAACATCAGCTCAGACATACAAAACGGTTTTACGATCGTCGAGGTCATAAGCCCAGACCGACCGGGCTTGTTAGCGCGTATTGCCCGTATATTCCTGGAGTTTAACGTTCAACTACAAACCGCAAAAATTGCAACGCTGGGTGAACGAGTTGAGGACATATTTTTTATTAATGATGAACACGGCAATCCCCTCACAGACATAAAACAGTGCGAGGCCCTGCAAAAAGAAATCTGCCTGCAACTCGACAACAATATCGAGTACAACACCCTTTAAACCCTATAGAACTTTTAACCATGAATACTGATCTGGACAAACTTCAGCCTTATCCTTTTGAAAAAGTGAAGGCCCTGAAAGACGCGGTAAACGCCCCCAAAGACCGGGAACACATCGCCCTCTCCGTTGGCGAACCCAAACATGCACCGCCGAAGTTTGTGATTGAGACACTGAGCCAAAATCTCGACAAAATGGCAAACTACCCTAGCACCAAAGGTTTGCCGGAATTACGCCAGGCAATTGCGCAATGGACAAACCGTCGCTTCTCCCTTGGCGATGATGGGCTCGATCCCGAAACACAGGTATTGCCGGTGAACGGCACCCGCGAGGCGTTATTTGCGATTACCCAGGCGTTGATAGATCGCAGCAAGGCCCCACTGGTCATTAGCCCCAATCCTTTTTATCAAATCTATGAGGGGGCCGCACTGCTGGCAGGCGCCGAACTTCTATTTCTCAACTGCGACAATAACAATGGGTTTTTACCCGACTTTGACAAGGTGAGCGAACAACAGTGGCAACAGTGTCAACTACTGTTTATCTGTACGCCAGGCAACCCAACCGGCGCGGTCGCAAGCCTGGAACAACTCAAGAGCCTCATACGCTTAGCGGACAAACATGACTTTGTTATCGTCAGTGATGAGTGCTACTCGGAATTGTATTTTGATGAGACAAATCCCCCCCCAGGACTCCTGCAGGCTTGTGCCGAGATGGGCCGACAGGATTACTCGCGCTGCCTGATTTTTCACAGTCTGTCCAAACGATCAAACCTGCCGGGTTTGAGATCCGGTTTTGTGGCGGGTGATGCAGAAATCATGAAGCAGTTTTTGCTCTACCGAACCTATCACGGCTGCGCAATGCCCATCACCAGTCAGTTGGCCAGCATTGCCGCATGGCAGGATGAAACACATGTTGAAGCCAACCGGGCACTCTATCGGCAAAAATTCGACGCTGTACTAGCAATACTGGAGGGCAGCCTTCTGGTGCAAAAACCTGAAGCAGGTTTTTATTTGTGGATACGGAGCCCCGAACTGACAGACACGGAATTTGCCCAGCGCTTATTTGCCCAGGAAAACATCACTGTATTACCCGGTAGTTTTATCGCCCGAGACACCGCAGAGGGTAACCCCGGCCACCACTACCTACGCCTTGCACTGGTTGCGCCACTTGAACAATGTATAGAAGCCGCAGAGCGCATAAAACGCTTTGTCGATTCACTTTAACGCAGGGCCGACTGACATGTTAAAACAGGAGCGAGTTGCCTATATTTTGGAAACCCTGCAGGCACTCTACCCCACCCCTCCCATTCCGCTTGATCACCGAGACCCCTACACCTTGCTCGTGGCGGTTTTACTCTCGGCCCAATGCACCGATGAACGGGTTAACACAGTCACACCCGCACTCTGGCAACTGGCCGACAACCCCTACGATATGGCGGTGGTGCCCGTAGAAGATATCAAGGCCATCATCAGGCCCTGCGGGCTGTCACCTCAAAAGTCCAAAGCGATATCTGTCTTGTCTAAAATGCTGATTGAGCAGTTTGACGGCGAAGTGCCGGCTGATATGGATGCATTGGAAACCCTGCCTGGCGTGGGCCACAAGACGGCAAGTGTCGTTATGAGCCAATCCTTTGGCGTGCCGGCTTTTGCGGTAGATACCCATATTCACCGCCTGGCCCAGCGCTGGGGTCTCACCAGCGGCAAAAACGTGGCCCAAACAGAAAAAGACCTTAAACGCCTATTCCCTAAAGAAACCTGGAACAACCTGCACTTGCAGATCATTTATTATGGTCGGGAATATTGTAGTGCGCGGGGATGTGACGGCACAATATGCCCGATTTGTACAACTTGCTACCCAAATCGCAAAAAACCCAAGCAAACTCGCAAGGCATAATGTAAAGACAGCATCAAAAACAGTCTATTTATTGTATTGAATTTGTTATGCTTGTCGGCCTTAAAATTTCAGGACAGGCAAAGTGACCACTCTCTACGGCATCAAAAACTGCGACACCGTCAAAAAGGCTAAATCCTGGCTAGAGAGCCGGGATATCGAGTTCGTTTTCCACGACTTCAGAGCCAACGGACTCAGCGAAACTCAGGTGGCCGGATGGATCTCGGATCTGGGCCTCGACACCCTAATTAATAGACGCAGCACGACGTGGAAAGCACTTGATGAATCCACCAAAAACTCGCTTGATGAGTCATCGGCCGTCGCCATTATTCTGGCCAACCCCACACTGATCAAAAGACCCCTGCTCGATATAAACGGCACCCGCCAGGTGGGGTTTAAAGCAGACCAATATTCAACACTTTTTAATAAGGATTAAATTATGGATTCTATGTATAGCCTCGCCCTGGGTGTTGGCACCAATAATTTGAAAGGCGACTGGCTCGAAGTCTTTTACCCTCAGCCAGTTTTGAATCCGGGCAAGACGCTTGTCGATGCCGTTAAACCTTTGGTCGGTTACAGTGAAGGCAACCAGGCTATCCCACTCGACGCGGCAAAGTGTGAAGCCCTGGCAAAAGCGCTGGAAGATGCAGGTGAAACAGCTCAAGCCGGCATTGCAAAACAGCTTTCAAATAGCCGTCGCCCACTGGTTATCACCATTCTGGCCACTGATGACGCTCCCAGCTCTGTTCCCGAAGGTTATTTAAAACTACACCTTCTGTCTCACCGATTGGTGAAACCCCACGCCACCAATCTGACAGGGCTGTTTGGGATTTTGCCCAATGTTGCCTGGACCAGTAAGGGCGCGATCGATTTGGCCGAGTTACCCGACAGACAACTGCAAGCAAGACTACAGGGCGAAACAATCGATGTGGCCTGCGTCGACAAATTCCCCAAAATGACAAACTATGTTGTACCCGGCGGCGTGCGAATTGCTCACACGGCTCGCGTAAGGTTGGGCGCCTACCTCGGCGAAGGCACAACGATCATGCATGAAGGCTTTGTTAACTTTAACGCAGGCACCGAAGGCCCCGGCATGATTGAAGGTCGTATTTCTGCCGGTGTTTTTGTGGGCGAAGGTTCAGACCTGGGCGGCGGTTGCTCTACCATGGGCACCCTTTCAGGCGGCGGAAATATCATTATCTCCGTCGGCAAAGAATGTCTGCTCGGAGCCAACGCCGGCATCGGCATCCCCTTGGGTGATCGTTGCATCGTCGAAGCGGGCCTCTATATAACAGCAGGCACCAAAGTGCTACTGCTCGACGACGAGGGCAATACGATAGAGAGTGTCAAAGCCCGGGATTTGGCTGGCAAGGCCGACCTTCTGTTCAGAAGAAACTCCACAACCGGCGCCGTTGAGTGTAAAACCAATAAAACGGCCATCCAGCTAAACGAAGAATTACACGGTAATAACTGATATGTCCGAGGGACCCTATTCCGACCTGACCCCCACACTAGAGCTCGCCTGCGAGCTGATGAGCCGACGCTCAGTCACCCCGGAAGATGCGGGCTGTCAGGATTTAATGATTGCTCGCCTCGAAGCCATCGGTTTTAACGTTGAGCGTCTGCGGTTTGAAGATGTCGATAACTTTTGGGCAGTCCGCGGCGACAGTGGCCCTATCGTTGCTTTTGCCGGCCACACTGACGTCGTGCCCACGGGGCCAGAAGAGGCATGGCAACGCCCTCCCTTTGAACCCTGTATCGAAGATGGCATGCTGTGGGGACGCGGCGCGGCTGACATGAAGGGCAGCCTTGCGTCCATGATTATCGCTTGCGAAGAATTTGTCGCACAACACCCTAAGCACTCCGGTCGTATTGCCTTTTTAATCACCAGTGATGAAGAAGGCCCTGCCATTAATGGCACGGTGAAAGTCGTGGAATGGCTGGAAGCCCAGAATACCAAAATTGATTGGTGCATCGTTGGGGAACCCTCAAGCACAAGCTATGTAGGTGACGTAATCAAAAATGGTCGACGCGGCTCCCTCGGTGCCCGACTGACAATCAAAGGCGTCCAGGGCCATGTTGCCTATCCCCATCTGGCCGACAACCCCATCCATAACCTGGCACCCGCACTGACGGAACTGACACGTGAAACCTGGGATCAGGGCAATGAATTTTTCCCCGCTACCAGCTTTCAGGTATCAAACCTCAACAGTGGCACGGGCGCGACAAATGTCATTCCGGGACACGTCGATATGGTCTGTAACTTCCGCTTCTCTACGGAGGTTAGCGCCGATGAATTGCAAGTGCGGGCAGAAGCTATTTTAGCCAAACACGGCCTGAACTTTGAGGTTGAATGGAACCTGAGTGGGCAACCCTTTTTAACCTCTGAAGGAGATTTAGTGGACGCCGTTGTGGCGGGCATTAAGGCTGAAGTGGGCACCGACACAGAATTGTCGACGGCCGGCGGCACCTCAGACGGCCGCTTTATTGCGCCCACAGGCTCCCAGGTTGTGGAACTGGGTCCAGTGAACGCCACCATTCACAAAGTGGACGAATGTGTTAAGGCGGAAGACCTTAATATATTGAGCAGGATCTATAAACAGGCACTTTCTGAACTATTGACCTGATTTCCTGAACCGTTGACCTGTTTTTCGGCGTAAACTAGCATGCTACGCCCGTCGTTATTCATGAACAGTTATTAATGATAACCCAAGAGCAAGCCGAGATCCGATATGAGCACATTGAGTCACCTTGACAGCCAGGGCCATGCCCACATGGTTGACGTTGGCAGCAAGGACGAAACAGAGCGAGTTGCCCGCGCCGAAGCCTCCGTGTTAATGCTGCCCGAAACCCTCAAACTGATCGTCGAGGGCGGCCACAAAAAAGGCGATGTATTTGCAACGGCACGCATTGCAGGGATTCAGGCAGCAAAGAAATGCTCCGATCTGATCCCACTTTGCCACCCGCTAATGCTCACCTCGATCAAGGTTGAACTCGAAGCCATTGACACTGAAAACCGCGTTCATATCACCACCACGTGCAAGCTCAAGGGTCAAACTGGTGTAGAAATGGAGGCGCTGACTGCAGCCTCGGTTGCCGCGCTCACCCTCTACGATATGTGTAAAGCCGTCGACAAGGGCATGACGATCAACAATTTGCGACTGCTAGAAAAAGCCGGCGGGAAATCCGGTCACTGGACGGCGACACCATGATTAAAGTGCTCTATTTCTCCCGCCTGAAAGAAGCCCTCGGCTGCGGAGAAGAAAAACTTGCCGCCGATGAGGCCATTAAAACTGCGGGGGATTTACTCGCCTCACTGCGCAAGCGCGTGGAGCCCTGGCCCACTGTGCTCAATGCCGAAGAATTGATTCTAATCGCCGTTAATCAGGAAATTGCTACGCCAGATACCGCTGTGGCAGACGGAGATGAGATCGCTTTTTTCCCTCCCGTTACAGGAGGGTAATACCGATGATCTCCATTCAGGAAACAGATTTCGACCCCGCAGAGGAGTACCAGAAACTTCGTTCAGACGCGCCCAATATTGGCGCCATTGCTACGTTTACCGGTTTGGTACGCGACTTCAATCAGGTGGCATCCGCCCCCGGCGACAACGAAGTTCAAGGCCTATTTCTTGAGCACTACCCCGGCATGACCGAAAAGACTCTGGAAACCA
>CAJWCA010000187.1 GCA_913020395.1 uncultured Cellvibrionales bacterium
TATAAATAATTTTGTAGACTCAACATTAGCAATAATACCATTATAAACATAATCAGCCATTACTCTGCCTACTTTTAAGCTGTCAGGTACATCTTCAGTGATTATGGCGTAGAGCATAGTTGAGTCCTTGTTAAAATTTCCTGTCACTGCTCAATAATAATATCGTCGAGAGAAAGGTCAGTTAAATTCATGATACTGCGAAACAGATAAAATAGAGCGCCCATTAATACGAGTGTGGCGGGCAGCGCAATAACGGGAAAACTCAAGGCGGTCATCTTGCCGAGCTCTGCGTTGAATTCGGGGGTGCCCGGTGGGCTCACCAGCAGAAATTTTGCCAGCACATAATTCAGGAATGAAGAAAGGAAAAACGAACCGGCAATGATCCAGGACGCACGCTTCAAGCTGGTCTCAAAGGCAGAGGTGGTTTTATGCTCCTCCAGCGCCTTGGCAATACGGTTCACCTGCAGAATTTTGTCGTTGTAGAGCAGGGTTTTCACCAATGGGTAGCGTGTCTTGATCGAGAACAGGGTTGCAATGCCGATCAGGCCCGGAATGGCCGCTTCTTTTATCGCAATATATTTAGGGTCCAGTTCTAACAGGCTGATGCCGCCGGTCAACACAATGCTCACGACCCCCAGGGCGGAGAACAGATTGACCTTGCCGGCGCGTTTGAAATCCCGTAGCCCATAGAGAATAGGGAAGGACAAAGCGACAATAATTGCCCATCGAGTGCCGTATTGGGTGTATGATGCCGCCCATTCTGTGTTCAGCAGGGCATCGAGCTGGCCAAGTTGAGCCGCAACGAAGGGGCTGTCGCTCATTTTCATCAATATGAGTGTGGGAATGACGATGTTGAGCAACAAGTTTGCCAACATGCTTTCCCGTTTTTCCGGTGATTTTGCTTGTGTCATGTAGTCTCTCGGCGATAATACAGTGCCAATGGTTTTTATATGGGCGTGGAGTTTAACGTGACTGTCTATGATTTGCACACACACAGCAGTGTTTCAGATGGTATTTTAAGCCCTGAAAATCTGGTGTCGAGAGCCAAGTTGATGGGGGTTGATGTTTTGGCCCTCACCGACCACGACTCGGTGGCGGGTTTGGCTCGGGCGCGCGCCTCTGCAGAGGCCTGTGGACTGGGTTTTATCGATGGAATCGAACTGTCTTGTCAGTGGGGAAAAATTGGCGTTCACATTGTTGGCCTCAATATTGACCCTCAAAATGCCAGCTTACAGGAGGGCATTCGAGCACAGTCCGAGGCCCGTCGCCTGAGGGGCGAGCTGATTGCCAAAAAGCTTGAAAAAGCGGGAATTAGCGGGGCACTTGAAGGGGCCAAGACCATTGCCGACGGCGCCGTTTTGGGGCGGCCACATTTTGCTCAGTATTTACTGGATTGCGGTGCAGTAAGTTCCATTAATATGGCCTTCAAGAAATATCTGGGCGCCGGCAAGCCGGGGGATGTGAAGAATTTATGGCCCTCGTTGGCCGATGGTATAGGCTGGGTCAAGGCAGCAGGGGGACAGGCTGTGTTGGCCCACCCGGATAAATACAAGATGACAAGGACCAAACAACGAGCCTTGGTGTCGGATTTTGCGGCGGCCGGTGGTTTGGCGCTGGAAGTCATCTCAGGCAAGCAAAATACCGGTGTGGCAGACTATTTAGTACGCCTGGCCAGGCAGTATGATTTATATACATCCTGTGGCAGTGATTTTCACAGGCCAGACCAGGTCTGGCAGGAACTTGGGGCATTTGGCACAATGCCTGTGGACAGCAATCCGGTGTGGCAATTATGGGCACCGCAATAAGGAGCCCCGTGTGGCGCAGTTCTTTCAGATTCATCCGGAAACACCCCAGCATCGCTTAATCGCTCAGGCGGTCGAGATCATTCGCAAAGGCGGCTTGATTGTTTACCCGACAGACTGTGCCTATGCCTTGGGCTGTCATATCGGCGACAAATTGGCCCTGGATCGTATTCGGGCGCTGCGTCAGTTGGATAAACACCACAATTTTACCTTGATGTGCCGTGACTTATCCGAACTCGCGACCTATGCGAAGGTGAATAACCGGGATTACCGGATGTTGAAAAACCATACGCCGGGCTCCTATACCTTTATTCTTGAAGGCACATCCGAAGTTCCGAGGCGCCTCAAACACCCGAAACGTAAAACGATTGGTTTGCGCATTCCCGATAACCCCATCGCGCTTGCCTTGATGGAGGAGTTGCGTGAGCCTCTGATGACCAGCAGTTTGTTGTTACCCGGGGAAGAATACCCAATGACGGACCCCTATGACATGCGCGATACCTTGGAGCACCACCTGGAATTGGTGATCGATGGGGGCTATTGCGGAATGGAGCCCACCACCGTGGTGGACTTGACTGGTGAAGTGCCCGAGCTGATCAGGCAGGGGATAGGCGATTTTAGTCCTTTTGCCGCTGGTTAGACGCCCCCCAGTGCCGCTATAATGGCCGGTCTTGAAACCGTCTTGTAAACAGACACCTACAGGCATACCCGTGTGAGCGAAGAGATAGCAGAAATAGATCCCCTGGAAGGCAGTGTGCAGACCGTGGAAACCCCCGAGAGCAGTGCTGATGCCAGCAACGACGAGGCGGCAGCATCGGGCACAGAAGCGTCCAAGGCACCGGCACAGGCAGAAATGCCCTTCGCAATCGTCCAGGGGCAAGCATTCACTGAGCTCCCCAAAGACCTGTACATTCCACCGGAAGCGCTTGAGGTGATTCTGGAGGCCTTTGAAGGCCCGTTGGATTTGTTGCTGTACCTCATCCGCCGACAGAACATTGATATCCTGGAAATCAATGTGTCTGAAATAACAGTGCAATACATGTCTTACGTCGATGCGATGGATGCCATGCATTTTGAATTGGCGGCAGAATATCTGGTGATGGCGGCCATGCTGGCCGAAATCAAATCCCGGATGTTGTTGCCGCGTTCCTCTGAGGAAGAGGAAGATGAAGAAGACCCCAGAGCGCAACTCATCAGGCGGCTGCAGGAATACGAACGTTTCAAGCAGGCGGCGGAAGATATTGAGGAAATGCCGCGCATGGGGCGGGATGTTTTTGTGGGCTCTGCCCAGGCGCCCGATAGAAACCTGACACGCCCTGAGCCAGAAGTGGATATGAAAGAAGTGCTTATGGCCTTGTCTGATGTATTGCGACGTGCCGATATGTTTGTCAGCCACCATGTGGAAAAAGAGAAACTGTCCACTCGGGAGCGGATGACCAAGGTATTGGATACCCTGGCACACAAGCAGTTTATGCCCTTTGTAAACCTGTTTACCGTGGAGGAAGGTCGATTGGGTGTTGTGGTGACCTTTTTAGCTGTCATGGAATTGATCAAAGAGTCATTGGTAGAAATTATCCAGAGTGAAGACTTTGGGCCCATTCACGTAAAAGCAAGAACACAATGAACAACGAACCTGAACAACTGCGCAAGATCCTGGAAGGCGCACTGCTTGCCGCAGGCCACCCGCTCACTATTGCTCGATTGCAGAGTTTATTTGAGCCTGCCGATAAAGCTGCAGATGAAGAGTCTCCGCACCCTGAGGTGCCCTCAAAAGAGCTCATTAAGGCAGCGCTTGAAGACATCCAGTCCGCCTGCGAGAGCCGCGGTTTTGAGCTTAAGGAAGTGGGCAGCGGCTGGCGATTCCAGGTGCGAGAGGAGACTGCGCCGTGGGTGAACCGCCTGTGGGATGAGAAACCCCAGCGCTATTCCCGGGCACTATTGGAAACACTGGCCCTCATCGCCTATCGTCAGCCCATTACCCGGGGTGATATTGAAGAGATTCGCGGTGTGGCGGTGAGCTCACACATTATTAAAACACTGGTTGAGCGGGAGTGGGTCAAGGTGATTGGTCACCGGGATGTGCCGGGACGCCCTTCACTTTATGCAAGCACTCGGCAATTTTTAGACTATTTTAATATCAAGAACCTCGAAGATTTACCCACACTGGGTGAAATTCGGGACCTTGATGAATTAAATAAAGAGTTGGATCTTGGGATCGAGGCTCAAATTGCTAAAACGGCTGCGGAAAATAACGAAGTTGAGAACGACTCTGAGATTGATTCTGAGAGCGATTCTGAGAGCGGCTCTGCTGAAGGGGCTGGCGAACAAGATACGAGTGATTCTGTGGATGGTGAGGTTGTCGATCGTTCGACTATTGATGAAGCCGATGATGCCGTTGAAGCCGATGATGCCGAATTGGCGGAAACAGTGGCTAGTGACAATGAAAATGCTGAGAATGAAGGCACTGGAAAACCGGATGCCCTTGCTCTCGATAATGAACAGGAAGAAAACCCGGATCCGGACTTCGACGACAGTTTCGAATCCGCCCCAGCGACTGAGGAACATCACGACGCCTGAGGGCTTCGAAAATATTTATGTCAAAAAATACACCCAAAAATCCGGCGTCAGCCGTCGAAGAAAGTCCTGTTCATCAAAGCAGTGACGAAAAATTGCAAAAAGTGCTCGCCCGGGCTGGGCTGGGTTCGCGCCGTGAAATGGAGCGCGCCATTGACGCCGGTCAGGTGAAAGTGAATGGCCAGTTAGCGAAGTTGGGCGACCGTGTCAGCATGAGTGACACGGTTCAATTTGGTGGCAAAAAAATCGCCTTGAAGTCGCCGGATGATGTGCGCAGACGAGTATTGCTCTATAACAAACCCGAAGGAGAAATCTGTTCTCGATCAGACCCAGAAGGGCGTCGTACTGTTTACGATAGATTGCCAACACTTTCTGATGATCGATGGATTTCGGTTGGGCGCCTGGACTTCAATACCAGTGGTCTGCTGTTGTTCACCAATGATGGAAACCTGGCGAATAAATTGATGCACCCGACGTCGGTGATCGATCGGGAATACCTGGTTCGTATTCAGGGCACCGTAGACGACGAAATGAAAGAGCGGCTCGTAAAAGGCGTGTTGCTGGAAGACGGCATGGCCCGTTTCACCGATATTGTTGATGGCGCGGGTGAAGGCAGAAACAGCTGGTTTTACTGTGTTGTCATGGAAGGGCGCAACCGCGAAGTTAGACGGCTGTGGGAATCCCAGGGCGTGAAAGTCAGTCGATTAAAACGTGTGCGTTACGGCAATATTTTTATCCCCTCTCATGTCCGTGTGGGGCAATGGCTGGAGTTGAATAACAAAGAGATTAAAGATCTTTGCCTGACTGCGGGAATAACACCGGTAAGAACCGCTCAGCCCAGCACTGATGAAAAAGCCAAAGCAGACCGGCATCAGCGAAAGCTGCGTGCGGGTAAGGGCAGGCGACCGCCCCGAAAATAAAACGAAATAAAAAAAGGGACCCGCAAGGGTCCCTTTCAGTAATCTCTCTCCCAATTTGCTTTTTTTAAGCTTTTATAATCGCCTTGGGTTTTCTTTTCTTCTTGTTGTTATCCTGCTCATCCTGCATCACCACGCGATTGCGGCCTGCTTTTTTTGCTTCATACAGGGCTTTGTCTGCCCGTACAAACAAATCTTTAACATTGTCGTTACTGCGCAAGGTGCTCACGCCGATGCTGACGGTTGTTGTGACAGTTTGCCCGTTACTTTTAATTTGGCTGGAGGCAATAAACTCACGAATACGTTCTGCAATAATTGCCGCGCCGGGCGCTGCAGTTTTTGACAGTAGCACGACAAACTCTTCGCCACCGTAGCGGAAGGTCATGTCGGTATCCCGGGTGACCGAGACCGTTGCATGGGAAATTTCTCGAATCACGTCATCGCCAATGATGTGACCATATTGATCGTTAACTTCCTTGAAGTGATCGATGTCGATTACCAGCATGGCCAGGTCTTGCTGATAGCGTTCTGCCATGAGCAATTCCCGCCTGAGCGCACCGTCGAGGGCAACACGATTGCCGGCGCCGGTCAGTGGGTCGCGGGTGGACTTCTTAACGGCTTCGCCATATTGAAGTGCATTGCGCAAGGGGTAGACCAGTAAACCCAACAAAGTCTCCACCGACATTAACTCGGCTTCGCTAAAACGCTTGCTGCGGTTGAAAATAATTTCGCCCAGGTTATTTTGTGGCGTAATCAGGCGGTAGTCGCAGTGGTGTAAACCTTTGCCGCCTAACTGAATGTCAATGTTGTGGCTGTCGTGCTGGTACTTGAGGCCGTTGATCTGCATCAGTTCCTGCAGATGATTTAGAAACATACCCAGCAACTCGCTGATATCCAAAGTTGTTTGCAAACTTTGACTGAGTTTCAGCCTGGCCTCAATCTCTTGATCGGGGTTCAGGTTTACTCGGGCGCGACCGGGCTTCTTGGGCGCTTTTAGCGCTATTGAGCCAGAATTTACCGATGTCAGCATAATAGAATCCTGCTTACTCTTCCCCGGAACAGACGGTGTTCTGTATCGCGGGTAATCAGTTTGATGGATCGACCAATTCCTTTTTACTGGCTTGTTATTTGACGATCCGCATTTTCACAGGGAGTATCTTGCTAAATCTGTGCCATCTTTCTTGTTGTTATAAAAAATCAATAAAAACAAAGGCTTAAAGGCTTCTTAGAGGGAGGGAAAGGCCGCGCCAATATTTTGGCAATACGGGGCGGCAAGGTAGGGCGGCAAGCTGGGGAGTCACAATGCGGGCAATGTTTGCCGCTATTCCAGCGCGCCCGTAGGCAGGGTGACGCAGACACAGAGTCCGCCCTCGGGGTTGTTGACTGCACGTATCGACCCGCCGTGTAATTCAACGGTACGTTGTGCAATTGCTAAGCCCAGACCATAACCGCCGCTGGACCGGTCGCGGGCTTCATCGGTGCGATAAAACGGCTTGAAGATGGCGCCCAGCTGCTCTTCGCTCAGCCCACTGCCGTGATCACACACTTCGATGACAAAGCTTTTGGCTGTTCGGGTGACCTCAATGTCTATCGAGGTATTGGCGTGCGAGTAACGCAGGGCATTGGTCAGCAAGTTCTCAAAAACGCCGACCAGGCTGTTGCCATGGGTGGCAACGAGTGCTTCATTTAAACAGTTCAAATTGAGAGTGAGCTGGCTGCTCTTAGCCTGCGCCTGATAGCTGTCCAAAAGTGTTTCCAGGAGCGCTTTCAAGTCAATGGTATCGTTGAGATCCCAGTTGCTGGTTTCATTGATTGGCAGAGACAAAATATCGGAAATGATGTCATTCAGATAGTCCGCTGCACTCTTAATACGTTCAAGCTCTGCATCCACATTGCCGTTGCTGCGCTGCTGAGCCAGCCCGAGGGCGAACTGCAGCCGCATCAGCGGTGAGCGAAGTTCGTGGGAGACATCTTTGATCAATCGCTTTTGCTCGCCCATTGATTCTTGCAGCCGCTCAACCATGTGGTCAAAGTCGTGGCTTAAATCGGCAATATCTGCGCTGCGCCCCTGTATCTCAGGTGTTATACGCACACTCAAATCGCCGTCGGCGATCCGCCGGGTGGCTCGTTTTAAGGCCTGCAGAGGGCGGGTGACATAGATCGCCATCAAATAACACAGCGAGCCACTGATCAGAATGGCGACCAGGAAAACAGGCCAGAAGTTTTGGAAAAAAAGTTGCCAGAAAATCGACATTTCTTCCGGGTTAGAGGTGCTAATGAAGCGCAGGTGACTGCCGTCCCGTAAAATGACATATCGGCCAAACAATTCCATGCTGTCGAGACGCATCTGAATATAGGGGTGCTTTGGAGACAGGCGTCCCAAGAGTTTTTCAACTTTTCGTGGCAGGGGACGAGACAATAGATCTTTGCCGTTGACACCCACGATAAACAAATTACGCATGGCCCGTTCGGGCGTGTCACGCAAACTGCTCATCAAGTCCTGTTGGCTTTTATTGATAGCGCCTCGCACCACATAGTGCAGCACACGGGCTGCGTGGGAGGTGGACTGCTCCGTGAGTTTTTTGCCGCTCTTGTGGTAGTCGTTGGTTTCGTGAACCACGGCAAAGGTGCCCAGAATCATGACGATTGTGGTGGCCCAGAAGCCGATGAATATTTTCCAGTAGAGCTTGGACACGGCTTAGTCTTCTGTAACTGTGAGCATATAACCGGCCCCACGTATATTGATGATAAGGTCTTTGCCAGCGCCCAGTGCGGTGAGTTTCTTGCGGATATTACTGACGTGCACATCGATGCTGCGATCATAGGGCGTGAGTTTTCGCCCCAGTGCCTGCTCGGTCAGCGATTCTTTGCTGATCACGGTGCCTGCCGCTCGGGTCAGAATCTCAAGGACGGTAAATTCTGCCCCGGTGAGATTGACGGTTTGATCCATCAATTTGACACTGCGGTTGCGCAGAGAGATATGTAAATCATCGGTGATGAGGTGGTCGCTGTCTTTTGCTTTTTCCGGTTCGGATTTCTGCCTGCGAAGAATAGCCCGTAAGCGGGCAACCAGCTCTCGCGGGTTGCAGGGTTTTGGCAGGTAGTCGTCGGCACCCATTTCCAGGCCGACGATACGGTCGACGGTTTCACCTTTGGCGGTCAGCATAAGGACCGGTGTCTCACAGTATTCCCTCAGGCGCCGCAATACTTCAAAGCCGTTGTGAATGGGAATCATGACATCGAGAATAATCACATCGAAGGTCTCTTGGGCGGTGATATCCAGCGCCCGCTGACCGTCGTGGGCAGTGCTTATGTCAAAGCCTTCCGTGCTGAGGTACTCCTGCAATAGCTGGCACAGGTCCTGGTCGTCGTCTACAAGTAAGAGCTTGGTCATAAGGTGGGTATACATCCGAATCAATCAGGGCTCTAGTGTGCAGCATGCGGCATGGGCTGTCATTCAACTGGGCTAATTGTTTACCCTTCTTAACACAATTTAACGGCGAGCAAGCGCTTGCGCTCGACCGCTAATGTTGGGAAAATTCAGGCTGTTTC
>CAJWCA010000188.1 GCA_913020395.1 uncultured Cellvibrionales bacterium
CGGCGTTTCTCACCATCGTTGATACCATCACCACAATGCCTGGTAACGAGCTGGTGGGTGCTGCGGTTGCCGTTACCACTATTGCCGCACTGACCGGGTCTGCCTCCGGGGGCCAGTCCATTGCCCTGCCTTTGCTTGCCCCCCACTACATGGATGCCGGCGTGAACCCCGATGCTTTACACCGAGTGGTTGCGCTGTCATCTGGCGCACTCGACTCTCTGCCCCACAATGGATACGTTGTCACCACCGTTCGATCCATTTGCGGGGAAACGCATCAGGCGGCCTACGGCCCTATGGCCGTGTTAACCGTTGTGATTCCATTGCTGGGGACCGTTGCAGCCGTTGCTCTGTTAGTACTCGGCTTTTGAATTTTGGATTATTAGCCTATTGATTAGGAGCAATAGATTGTAGAGCACACACTTTTATGTTTATTATTTGTTCCATAAACACCAAATTGGTATTTGTCGGAGCAATATTCACGGAGAGATGTGTGCAGCTACCCAACAGGGAATCCAGGAAAAAACGCATGGACTGGCGTGTTATCGCGGGTCTGGGCACCAGTATTGTCTGGCTCGTTTTACTCGCGTTCTACTTGAGTCAAAAAGTCAGCTGGCAGCAATTTTTACAACTCCCCATCGACCAGCTCGGTGGTTTCCTGGGAGGGGCGTTTAGCCCACTGGCCTTTCTTTGGCTGGTGATTGGATTTTTTATTCAACAGAGTGAAATCGACGAAAACGCCCGCAACATCGAAACCCAAGCGCAACACAACAACCTCGACAATTTTTTGAAGATGGCCGACATTGTCTACCGTCACATTGGCGTGATTGCTGGTTATATCTATTTGTCGTGCCGAAAAGATATCGAAGCGGTGTCAGATGAAATGCCTGATATTGCCGATAGCTGGTCGCGCTCTAGCTTGGGCGACCACGGCATTTTTGCTCGCTACCTTATTGCTCATCAATTTGACCCGGAAGGCAGCCCGCGGGACATGGCCAACATCTTTTTTGGTACTCCCATTCGCCGACGCCACAGTGAAAACTATAAAGATGTGTTCGAAGATTTGCTGAAAAATGCCAAACTGTGTGATGCGACGGGCAGCTTACATAACGCTCTGATCGACGGCACCGCTTGGGGCATTTTGTACAAAACCATGGTCGCCGTCGAAACCCCAGGGGCCAATCAAAGTGAAACGGGAGAAGGACAGTCTGGACTAGTGTTTTAAACAAATCCAAGCGACAAGCGATCTAACAGCATTCGTTGATGCAGCATTCGTCCTGCAAGAAATTAACGACCTCCAGCAGTGCATCAAATTGCGGGATACAATAAAGCGTTCGACTCTCCCGTTGCTGCTTCAGTAAACCCACCTTAACCATCTTGCCTATATGATGCGACAGCGTAGAGCCAGGAATGGCCAACACCTGCTGGACCTCACCGACCGGAGCCCCCTTGGTTCCGGCTTTTACCAAATATTTAAACAGCGCCAAACGGGTGGGATGCCCCAACTCTGCAAGCCTTGAAGCGATCAGTTCCAATGAGTCGGAAGACGCGGATTCTGTCGAGGATTTCATGTCAAATTCCTGTTTTTGCGGTTTTAACACCCCTGAAGGCCTCTGAACACGAGGTCTGCCTACTGGAGGGTTGACATTTCGATAATACTAGAAATATAATATTTCGACAAATCTAGAAATATAGTATTAAGCGGCACTGCCGTAAATTGTGAGGTTAATATGTCAACTGAATTAAATGCGGCCGCTGAGTTCTTTATAGAGGTCTTTACTGAATTAGCCGTGCTGTTTATCGCCATCAGCTTTGTGGTCAGCTACATCAATCAAAAGTTACCGCCGGAAAAGGTGAAATCGATGTTGAGCGGCAACCGCGGCTACGGAGTCGCGGTAGGCCTGGGGGCCGTTACACCCTTTTGCTCGTGTTCGACACTGCCAATGACCATTGGACTCATACAAGCCAGAGCGGCATTTGGTCCGATCATGGCATTTCTGTTCACCTCCCCCTTATTAAACCCTTTTCTGGTGGGCCTTTTCTGGGTCAGTTTTGGTGCAAAAGTCACCTTGATCTACAGCACGTTTGTGGTTGTGTTAGCGTCAGTCAGCGGCATGTTGTTACAGAACCTGAACTTTGAGCGGTTCATCCGTGAAGACATCAGAAGCCCCGCCTGTTCTGCCAACAATGCAGCGACTCAAGATCAAAGTAGCTCGAACCCTGTTGTCTGGGGCAAGCTGCTTAAGGCTACCGTGAAGCAGTTTTTTTCCTTCGCACCGTATATGGCCATCGGCGTCAGCGTGGGTGCCTTCCTCCACGGCTACGTACCGCAAAATGCCTTTGAAACATTGGGTCAGCTGCATGTGGTGCTTCTCATTCCCGTGGCGGCTCTCGTTGGCATCCTGTTGTATATCCGGGCTTCAACCATGGTTCCCATTGCCTCTTCACTGGCGGCAAAAGGCCTGAGCATGGGCGCCATTATGTCACTGACAATCGCAGGCGCAGGGGCCAGTTTGCCGGAGATGATTATGATGAAAAGAATGTTTCACTGGCCGCTGATTACTGCGTTTGTGGCACTCGTTTTTAGCACTGCCTGCATCACCGGCTTTGCCATTGACTTGCTATAAGACAGAGGACTGAAAAATGGACACTCACATGGTTCGTTCCACTCCGCGCTCTCAATTTTACACTCCAGGTTTGGAAAATTTGGGGGAACGCTTACAAGACAAAAAACTGGGACTGCAAGAATCCGGGGGGAATTTTCAACCCTGCCCCGTGAGCCTGAGCCCCTGGCGCTTGCCTCGAGGCACATTTATGCAGGCCCAGGCAGTGGCGAGTGCGGTAAGCTTAACCTTTGTTAGGGCCAGTAAAAACCCAGACTTTTTGAAAACATGTTTATCTGATTTTACCGATCAATCCGCCTTGCTGTTCCACTTAAAGCAGGTTTTACAAAATAGAAGCTCAGTTGAAGCGCGAAATTTTAATCTGAGCAGACAGGATTTTCTTCTCGACACTCAGCTTCAATGGCGGCTGGTGGAGAGCAACTCTATCGCGGCGGGCATGGGCCCGCTCAGTGAGAAACTAGGTGAGTTTCAACAGGAGATCGCCGCTAACAGCATCGAACATCCGGCAGACAACGGGGCGATCACCCGACAAGCCCGCGCCCTCTACAAGGCGGCCATGAATAACAATGGGTGCATCAAGCCCCTTATTCTATTTGCTGTCGAGGCTGACGAAGATAATGTGCACGACCAGAGTATGCTGTGCCTCGAACTCAGGCGACTAGGAGCAAGGATTAGCTACAAAACGTTGAGACAGATGAAACAACAGCTATTCAGCCAGGGCAAGCAACTCTACCTCGGACAGCCATCCTCCCCTACACTTGTTGATCTCATCTATTATCGTACGGGTTATAACCTGCAGGATTACAACGATAACAAGGGTAATACCCTCGAGTTACTCAATCACCGTTCATGGATTGAAAACCATAAGGTAACGGTTTGCCCCAGTATTCACTATCAAATAGCCACCTCTAAATGGGTACAAATGAAATTATCGACCATGGGAAAACAGGCGCTTCAGACACAATTCTCTCTGGAGAGTCAGCTAGCAGGCCGGGTTGCCCGCGCACTCGATACCCAATTCGAGATTCCCAACGGAGAACATCACATTCGCTCAAGATTAAAGACCGGACGCTGGCTTTTAAAATCACAAAACGAAGGTGGCGGCAATGTGCTCGATGAAAGAGCGAGCCATCAACAGCTCGCTGAGTTGGGCCATCAATCTATTCTGATGGAGAAGATCTCCACAGCGCCCAGAAGCGAACCTGTGGCGGTGCTTGCCAACAATAACATTACCGAACATACAAACATTGTGTCTGAATTGGGCATCTTCACGCTTGGAGAAGAACATCATTACGGCGGCTACCTTTTACGGAGCAAACCCCAACAGCAGTTGGAGTCTGGAGTTCATCGTGGAGGCGGGTTTTTAGACAACATAGAACATTAACAACTCTCGGGAATTGGACCAGAACCACTTATCGCTATTAACAACCATTTGTCCCCTTAGAGGGCCGATAGTCTGAAACATCTGTTCCTTGCTCCCGCTTTGTTAACCTGCTCTTTCACGAGGAGGATTTTATGAGATACATTCTGTTCACTCTGTTTATGCTGACCGCAATAGCTGCTCGAAGCGAAACGAGCATGCCGGTCGATCAGCAGTGGTCATTGGACTTGGCAATGGCCAACAAAACCTCGTCCCACAGTATCCTCTTCCCTCCTTCATCAACACTCTCCCGCCAAGCTAAACTCGAGTGGGGGCTGCAATACAGCAATTGGGAAAGCCAATGGGTGCTTTTCCATGAAGCCAATACTTCGGGGCAGGACACCAGTAAAAGCTTGCTTAAAGAGCTATTTTGGCAAGGTGAGCGCGCCGGCTGGGACTGGATGGTGGGCAAGCGAGTCTTAAGTTTTGGCGTAGGTTATGCACGCCGGCCACTGGATATCTTCCAAACCAATGAACGCAATGCAGTATCACTACAAGTAAACGAGGGTATTGGCCTGATTTCAGCCAGTCGCTTCAGCGGCAGTGGCGAGTTCAGCATTATGTGGGTGGACGCTGGCATTGGCTCCCTTGCACGCAAACACCCCCAGAGCGGCATCGCGATGCGCTGGTACCAGCTGAGTGATGAGACAGAATGGCAGTTACTCACCTACCACGACAATAAACGCGGATTTACAGTGGGCGGTAGCTGGGTCAGGACACAAGGCGAACACCTGGAGTTTCATGCGGAATGGCGATATCAACAACACTATCAACCCTGGCAGCACTCTCCACAAAAGCAGACCTCTCAACAGATGGAGCCCAATGCGCCCATCAACAATTGGCAATCGCCTCTCGAACAAGTTGATCAAGCAAAAGGCTGGGAGGCGCTTGCAGGCCTGACCTGGGCCAATTCACAGGGACATAATGTGATTGCAGAATACTGGTATGACAGCCGTGCCTGGCATAATAATCAATGGACAGACCTCTTTGAACTGGCGGAGCGGCAGCTTCATAGCGGACCACCCGCCGCTCCCTTACGTTACGCCAACGGCCAGGCCTTTTTAGTGGAGAACCAACATCGTCACAACCTGCTGCTACACTGGCATCTCGATAATACAGACTGGAACCCCAGCGCGGATATCGTTTATACCCCCGAAGATAAGGGAGTGATTTTTACCGCTGCTGTCGCGCGAGAACTCGATCAACATTGGACCTTGGGCGCCTCTTTAAGGTATTTTGGAGGTTCATCTCAATCTGTTTACGCACAACTGCCGAGTCGACGTGTGTTCACACTCAATATGGAATTTCTCTTTTGAATCCGGTCAGAACAAATTCACTGGCGCGAATCTACGTTTCGACAGTGGTACTCAGCCTGATCTTTGCGGTGGTCACCCGCGGTTTCTGGGGTGGTGATTACTCCATCCATGTGGTTATTTCACTGGGTTATGGCCTGACCGGCACCACCTTGAATTTACTGTGTAATACGCACCTTCCAACGCTCAACAAAACCATCAAAATGCTGTTCACCAGTGTCTTAACTATTGCAATCGGGACCCTTCACGCCTGGTGGTGGCTAAGCGGTTTTAAAAGCAACATCAGCCTGGAATTTCTGGGGCAACTGCTATTAATCTCATTGTTTTTTCTTTCAGTAGCCTATTATTTTCACAGCTCCAGAGAAACCGCGCTCACCCTTAAGGCAGAACTTCAGCAGGCCGAATTACAACAAAGCCAACAACAAAAAGCGCTTGTCGAAAGTCAGCTACGAACACTACAAAGCCAGATAGAACCCCACTTTTTATTCAACACCCTCGCGAATCTGAAGGCACTCATTAAAACTGACCCTCCACTGGCAGAGGAATTATTAGACAATTTCAGTGAATTATTAAGATCGAGTTTGCGTAAAAGCCGTGCCGACAAAGTCTCCCTTGCCGACGAGGTAAGCAGTCTCAAGGCGTATCTGGCGATTCAGAAAATTCGATTAGGGGATCGCCTGGCGTTTGATATACTACTTAACAAGCCATTGGATGAGTTTGCCTTACTTCCGCCTTTTCTCATTCAACCCCTGGTCGAAAACGCCGTATTTCACGGTATTGAACCGAGCCCCAATGGAGGCCAGGTCACTTTGAGTTTTGACATTGTTGATCAAGGCTGGATAATTTGCATCATCGACAATGGCGTGGGTTTGGGCATGGGCACAAGCCCAAAAGGTCACGGTGTCGCCCTGAACAATATTCGAGAACGCCTGGCGGCTCTTTTCCCAGGCAACTCGGCACTGACCATTAAAAGTAATGCTGCCGGCGGTGTGACGGCCACTTTGGAGTTTCCATGCGAGCAATAATCGCCGACGACGAACCATTACTACGACATCACCTCGATCAGCTTTTGGCGGATTTGTGGCCTGAACTTGAGATCGTGGGAAAAGCAGCCGACGGTCAACAGGCTCTGGACCTGTGCCAAAACCTAGGGGTTGATATTGTTTTCCTGGATATTCGAATGCCCGGGCTGGATGGTATTGCGGTTGCCGCGGAACTCAACAAACAGCCCAAAACCCCAATAGTTGTTTTCATCACGGCTTACGACGAATACGCGGTGCAGGCTTTTGAACAGCAGGCAGTCGATTATTTGCTCAAACCGATTGATGAAGACCGCCTTGCCAAGGCCTGTGATCGAATTCAAAGGCGTTTGGCCTCACAAGAATCCGGTGCTCCCTCTGGACCCGACTTGAGTGCTCTGGTTCAGCAGCTGTCTCGGGTGAAACCCGAATACTTACAATGGATTCGCGCCAGTAAAGGTGAAGACATTCAGCTCGTGGCCTGCGCCGATGTCGACGCTTTTGTCGCAGAGGACAAATACACCACGTTATACACCAATGAGGGGCAACTGCTGATTAGAACCCCCTTGAAGGAACTTAAAGAACAGCTGGACCCAGATCAGTTCTGGCACATTCACCGGGCGACCATCGTGCGGGTTGCCGGCATCAACAAAGTCAGCAAAGGCCTGACAGGCAACTTAACCGTGCACATGTCAGATGGGCGAGAATACGCCGTCAGCCGCAGGGCCGCAGCCTTGTTCAAGTCTATGTAAGGCATTCGAGCACCTTCTAAACCCGCCTACCACCCATCTCTCTCAACAACCCTTTATCCAGCCTCGCAACCCTTTATCTCAAGCCCCAGAATGCTCTTTTTTGAGCCCATATACTGACTCCACTGTTTAGCCAATCACTAACACCGGAGATCACACCATGAAAACAATCGCCTGCTTTGCCGTATTATTAGCCAGCCTGAGCACCCACGCCACCGTTGACCAGTCCATGATCAACCTTTATCAAGAAGCCGCAAACCGTGGCGGTGAAGCCGTTGAGAAGTCTTACGAAACCTTTAAAACAGCCCGGGAGTCTGACCCCGCCGATGCGGTTGCGCTGTTTTATTTAGGTGCCTCAGAAACCCTAATGGCCCGGGACTCCTGGCTGCCCTGGAAGAAACTTAGCCTGGCCGAAAATGGCATTGCCAGAATGGACAAAGCGCTGACCTTATTAACTCAAGGGGACACAACAGGGGAACAAACACAAACGACACAACGAGGCCTGCCACAGGATATCGTTTTAAAGGGGATTGCAGCCGCAACCTTTACCCAAATGCCTGAGTTCTTTAATACCTTTGAACGCGGTTACTCCCTGTATCACTCACTGATGAACGACAGCCGCTTAGCTCGTGTTCCGGCCCAGCATCTCAGCTGGATTTATTGTGGGGCGCTGGATGCCGCCGTTAACAACGCAGACCTCACTCAAGCGAATACCTGGTATCAAACAGTGAATGAACTAGGTATCAGCTCTCAGTGCTCAGTGACTCGCGCACAACTGCAATAAATTTGCTGACTCATTAAAATTCGAAAGGATATCTACTATGTTAACCCTAAAAAATATCAGCAAAATTTATACCCAGGGAGAGATACAGTATCAGGCACTCAGCGATGTAAACCTGGATATACAGCCACGGGAACTGGTCGCTCTTTGCGGGCCCTCAGGGTCAGGTAAAAGCACACTATTGAATATCTGCGGTTTATTGGATCAGGACTATCAGGGGGAGCTGTGTTTTGCGAGCGAGACAATGACAAATAATCGCAATCGCGCCATGGAGCTGCGTCGTTCAGCACTCGGATTTGTTTTCCAGCGTTTTAATCTGGTTCCGGTAATGACCGCGTTTGAAAATATTGCCTACCCACTGCAGCTAAACAAAGTGTCCAGCTCTGACATCCAGCGTCGTGTAATGAGCCTGTTGGACAAAGTGGGGCTGGCCGACCACGCCCACCACTACCCGGACAGACTTTCCGGTGGACAACAACAGCGGGTGGCAATCGCCCGCGCCTTAATCCATGAACCCGCCCTGGTAATCGCCGACGAACCCACCGCCAGCCTGGATAGCGTCACAGCTCACCAGATCATTGAATTGATGAAGGCCCTCGGCCGTGAGCGAGGAACCACTTTCATTATAGCCAGCCACGACGATCGCATGACTCACCACTGCGATCGAGTAATCCACCTGGAAGACGGAATTATCCGTCAGGAGATGTCCCAATGCGCCGCTTAAAACTCGCGCTGCTCAATCTGTTTCGCAATCGTCGCCGCAGTCTGCTGTCGGTATCAATTGTCGCCATAGCGGTTATGGCACTGATGGCCTCTGGTGGTTTTGGCTTGTATACCTATCAGTCACTGCAGGAAAGCGCGGCACGAACCCATGGTCACTTAACCTTTGCACAGCCCGATTACTTTGACAGCGATGAGGATTTTCCGCTTCAGAACGGTTTA
>CAJWCA010000189.1 GCA_913020395.1 uncultured Cellvibrionales bacterium
CGCATTTCGAGTTATGAAAACCAAGCGTGGTAATACCATGGCTTTTGTCACCCTGGACGATCGCTCGGGGCGACTTGAAGTCGCTATTTTCTCCGACACCTATAACGAATATCGGGAAAAGCTGGTTAAAGACAGTTTGCTGGTGATTGGTGGGCAGGTGAGTCATGACGACTACAGTGGCTCGCTGAAGATGCGGGCGGACAGTGTGCGCACACTCGCAGATGCCCGGGAAGAGTTGACCCGCGGTCTGAAGGTGATGGTGCAGGGTGCTAATCTACCGCTTAACCCAGCTGCACAGCTGGCAACGTTGCTGGAGCCCTATCGCCAGGGCCGGTGCCCGGTGAGTATCGACTATCACCGCGGCGATGCACGTGGGCAATTGAGCCTGGGAGAGGAATGGCGTGTCAGGCCCGATGAAGACTTATTACAGAATTTACGAAATACCTACGGAAAAGAAAGCGTTGAACTGCTGTATTGACTGAGCTGCTCATTTATCGAGCGCTCATTCACGCCATTTTAACGCGGGGTATCGGCCAGCAATGGTCGACGAAAGAGCTGGTTTAGCGTATGGTTGCAGTTTTTTGCGGCACCGCTCCCCGCACAAAGTATCAGCCCGGGACACTAGGTTAATTATGAACTTGAATTATCTGGATTTTGAACAGCCGATTGCAGAGCTGGAAGCCAAAATCGAAGAGTTGCAATTGGTCGGCAGTGATAACGACCTGAATATCACAGAAGAAATTTCCAAGCTGCGGGAAAAGAGCACCAAGCTCACTGAGAATATTTATGCCGATCTCAGCCCCTGGCAGATTGTGCAGGTGGCTCGTCACCCCCAACGTCCCTATACCTCCGATTACATTCAGCGCATATTCACCGATTGGGATGAGTTGCACGGCGATCGTCATTTTGGCGATGACAAAGCCATTATTGGTGGTGTTGCTCGTCTGGATGGCAAACCAGTCATGGTTATTGGTCAGGAGAAGGGCCGGAGTGTTAACGACAAAGTGAGTCGTAATTTTGGCATGCCCAAACCGGAAGGTTACCGAAAGGCACTGCGTTTAATGGAAATGGCCGAACGATTCAAAATGCCTGTGCTGACCCTCATCGACACACCGGGTGCTTATCCGGGCATCGATTCTGAGGAGCGGGGAATCTCTGAGGCTATTGCCCAGAATTTGGCGGTAATGTCTCGTTTGCGCACCCCCATTATTTGCACCGTGATCGGAGAGGGTTCCTCGGGCGGCGCGCTTGCGATCGGCGTTGGCGACCAGTTGAACATGCTTCAATACTCCACCTATTTCGTGATTTCACCGGAAGGGTGCGCCAATATTATTTGGAAGACTGTCGAAAAGGCGCCATTGGCGGCCGAAGCGATGGGTGTGACTTCAACGGTTTTGCAAGATTTGGGTATTGTGGATGAAACCATTGAAGAGCCACTGGGCGGTGCCCACCGTGACTTGGATACCATGGCTGACCGTCTGAAAACTTCCCTGGTACGCCAGGTAGATGAACTGTCTGGAAAATCTATCGATGACTTATTAGAGTCTCGTTATAAACGCCTGATGAGTTATGGCAACTAGATTGTTCTTCAGGCGGTTCTCTGGATAACCCAGTTGAGCACAAAAAACCGAAGAGAGATCTTCGGTTTTTTTATGTCTTTCGATTATGATTTCAGAGCCTAGGGTCTCATGTCGAGCAATTTGTAATACAGCATTCCAAGAGCCAGCATCGGCTGCCGCAACAGGCGCCCGCCGGGGAAAGGTATGTGCTGAATTCTGGCCAGCAAATCGAATCGCTCCGCCTGATGGCTGATTAATTCTGCCAGCAGTCGGCCCGACATATGAGTTGGAGCCACACCGTGACCGGAATAAGCCTGCACGTAAAACACATTATCATCGAGTCGCCCCAGTTGCGGTATCCGATTTAAACCAATGCCCATGTGTCCCCCCCATTCGTAGTCAATTTTCACATCAGCTAACTGGGGGAATACTTTTAGCATTCTGGGTGTGAGTGCCGCTTTGATTGAGCGAGGGTCTGTGGCGGAATAATTTGCCATGCCGCCAAATAACAAACGTTTATCGGGCGACATTCTGAAGTAGTCCAGAGCCGTTCGTTGATCGCAGACGGCATAGTCACGGCGCATAATATCTTCAGCGAGTGAATCCGGCAGTACTTCTGTGGCCATTACATAGCTGCTCGCGGGTAAGACAAACTTACTGAGCTTCGGTGCCAGTGAGGGTGTGAGCTGGCTGGCATAAGCGTTGCCACACAGCACAATAAAATTTGCTGTTACTGAACCCCTTTCCGTGTGTACTTTCGGACGAGTGCCGTAGTCTATTTTTTGGGCCAGTGTTTTTTCGTAAATTTTAGCGCCCATCGATTCGGCGGCACGCGCTTCGCCTTTGCAAAGATCCAGTACCTGCAGGTGCCCCTGACCTTCGTTGATCATGCCTCCGATATAACGTTCAGTGCCCAAAATATCGTCCATGCCAGATTGATCGACCATGGTCAGTTTGTGTGGATACTGCTTCTCCTGAAGGTGGTCGTGATATTCCTGAATGCTGCGCATTTCCCTTGGTTTCATCGCGGCATCAAAATAGCCCCATTTAAGGTCGCACTCAATATTATATTTTTCGACCCGCTCGCGAATGATGTCAACACACTCCACGCTCATGTCCCATACCGCGTCGGCGGCTTCCTGGCCATATTTTTTAGCAAAGCGACTGTTACCCTGTGACAGAGCTTCGCCGTAGCCGCCGATAATTTGGCCGCCATTGCGTCCCGAGGCACCCCAACCGATGCGTTGCCCCTCTAGGACGGCAACACTATATCCCCGTTCACAAAGTTCTACTGCGGTAGAAATGCCTGAGAATCCTCCGCCGATAATACAAACATCAACGGCAATGTCTTCTTCGAGCGCATCGAAATGTTTTTGATCACGTTGGCTTTTTGCGTAGTAAGAGGCCGCGTGTTCGGGTGAGTGAATAGGGCTTTTAAAAAATGTCATAAGCAGGGTCCTGAAAGTCAATCAACATCTTATAGATACCAGTCGTATTCTCGTGCACTGATAAATTGTTCAAATGCTTTTAGCTCCGCGTGTCGGTGAAGTGCGTAGAGCGCGGTAAATTCTTCGCCAAAATATTGAGCGAGTGTTTCCTGTTCGCAAAAGTGCGTGAGGGCGGATCGCAGGTCAAAGGGCACCTCGGGGTCCGCTTCATCAATGCTGTTGGCACTGGGCGCACCCGGGTCAAGTTTTTTACTCATGCCGTAATGCATGCTGGCCAGGGTAACCGCCATGGCCAAATAAGGGTTGGCATCGGCTCCACAGACCCGGTTTTCTACACGCCAGTTTCCCTCTTGTGCCAGCGGTATTCGAAATGCAACCGTGCGATTTTCGTAACCCCAGCTGCGGCTGACGGTTGCGCAGTTGTCACTGGTATAACGTCGATACGAATTAATATTGGGCGCATAAAAAGCCATGCTGGCAGGCATGAGTTGCATCAGTCCGCCGATGGCATTAATCAATTCACAGCTGCCTTGATCATTGTTGTTGTCACCGCCATCAAAAATGTTCAGCCCGTCTTTATTGTTCATGCTCACATGCATGTGCAGGCCGTTGCCGGGTTCATTCATAAAAGGTTTGGCCATAAAGCTGGCGAGCAGGCCGTGTTTTTTGGCCACTTCTTTGACAATGCGTTTGAACAGGCAGGTTTTGTCCGCGGCCTCCAGCGCATTGTCATAATGTTCAAAATTAATTTCGTACTGGCCCCGTCCCATCTCAGCACAAATAGCGCCTGTTTTAATGTTCTGCAACTGACAACTCAGCACTATCTCATCTAACACATCTTCAAAGTCAGAGATTCTTTCTCTGCCCAGAATTGCGGCATTGTCTCGCTGACCGGTTTTAGGGTTGAGAGCCACTTGCCCCAGCCCCGCTTGATCCCGTCTGGGGTCCAGCAGGTAAAACTCCAGTTCAAAAGCCACTACCGGTAACAGGTCCAGGGTTTTAAAGCGTTCAATCATCTTCTTCAAACAATTGCGGGGTTCGAGAGTGTTAGGCTGCCCATCGCGCAGAGAAGTGAATTGCATTTGCGCCCGGTCTTTGTTGAGCCAGTTACTGATCGTCAGAGAGCCGGGCACGAGATAGGCGTGAACGTCTGGGTCTCCATCAGTCCAACCATACTTCACTTCAACCGGCTCACCGTTTGTGCCCATGACATACATGGAGCCGGGAATGGCGAATCCTTTTTTAGCCATAGCTGGCAATTTGCCCAGGGGATAACGTTTGCTGAAGAAGTTGCCTGCCAGGTCGGACGAGATCAGGTCTACTTCGTCGATCTGCGGGTTCTCTGCTATAAATTGCTCAACCTCCAGCAGGAGCTCATTTTGAGTCTCGGGCTTGTTCATTCCTGTCTCCAGTATTGAGATAGAAGCCATTGTGTCTGAGGGTGTAATACAAGTAAAATAGATGCTTTCGATACTAGGCATCTAAAATACTGATGATTGATAAATCGTTGTTACCCTATCTCTATTACTTCTGGCAGGTTGCAAAATGTGGGTCATTTACCCGGGCTGCCCACCGTCTTAATGTTGGTCAGTCAGCCGTCAGTTATCAAGTCAAATTGTTAGAGGAAAGATTGGGTAAGCGTTTGTTTGATCGGGAGAAGCGCGCCGATCTGCGTCTGACGCCACCGGGAGAGCTGCTGGCTCGCCGTTGTGATGAGTGGTTTGAGGATTTGCAGCAGACCCTCGACGGCATAACCGGCAATTCGCTGAGCGGTGATCTCTGTATTGCGGGGCCTACCTGTTTTGGATCCGTTATTCTCCTGGACGTACTCACGCACTTACGTGAAACCTATCCCTCTCTGCGTACTCATCTGCGATTGGCAGATGAGCACATCGATCTCCGGGAGGAGAGGGTCGACCTGGCCATTCGCACCATTAGTCACGGTCCAGGTGAATATTCCCAAGCATTGCTAAAAACCGGCATTTGCGTGGTGGCCAGTGCCTCCTATGCCGCTCGCCACGGTTTGCCCGAAACGATTAATGAGCTCAAACAGCACAACATGATTCTGACGAGTCCTAGCGACGCTGACTGGCAATCTCTTAGGGAGCACGCACCTGAAGTGCCCGTACTCACGGAAAATGTTACCTATATAGATAATGCCTTATCGATGTTGCAGGCGGTAAAAGGTGGTCTGGGATTGTGCTACTTACCGCAATACCTGGTTGAGGAGCAGCTGAGAAGCGGGGAGCTGATTGAGGTCATGCCTGAAACACTGGGGTGTGCCCATCTGGTTTTGTATCTTTGCTCAGCCTACAAAGCAACGGATAACCCAAAGGTTGAGGCCACTATAGCGGCGTTAAAAAAGACGGTTGAAATGTCCGGCCAGGCGCATGTCTACCAATGGCTGGCCGGGTGATTAGGTTTAAGCCTCGGTCAGTAAGCGGTCGTACTTTTTGCTAAGGATATCGTAAAACTGTTCGCGCAACTTATTGATGTCTTGTTTGATATCCGCAATCTCCTGGCTGCTAATATCTTTGCGACCTACATACACCTGTTTGCGAAAGTGAGCGATTTTGGCTGCATAGAGACGCAAGGTTTTCTCCAGACTTTTCTCACCTAACATGAGCAGTTTGGATTCCGCGTCGGCCAATTTCTTAAAGTTGGATACCAACTCCAAATTAACCGCATCCAGCTCCTGTTTGCGCGCCTGTGGCCAGCGACTGCCAAACCGGACAGATTCGATCGCCAGGGCTGAGTACTTGGCGAATATATGAGTGATATTGCCGACTTCGGCAGACACAGATTCTAGAGTGTGGATACGTTTCACTGCTCGCGCGCTCTCGGCGCTGCTGGGTTTAGCCTGGTGGCGGCTCATTAACCAGGCGGAAATCCCGGCAATGATAGCGCCAATGCCCACTTTTATGGTGGTGTCGACAAGTGCCCAGAGCGTATTTTGGTCCATAGTCCTACCCTACAAATTAACAAAGCCAATGCGCCGAGTTTTTGGCGCACGGAGGTTCTGTAGGGGATAAAGCAATTTATGGACCAAATATTGGCGTTTTCTGCGTTTTAGCTCAAATGCCAGTCTGGGCCGGCATGTTATGGTTGCCGGGTGTTTGGATGCTGCTGTGAGCGCAGGGGTACCAGCAGGTCTTCCAGACCGTTAAGTTTAATCTGATAAAGCAGGGCCAGCTGTTCGCCCAATTTACCCTGCGGAAACCCTTGTTGGTAAAACCAGACCAGATAGGGCTCCGGCAAATCTGCCAGGATCATGCCCTGGTGTTTGCCAAAGGGCATGCGGTGTCTGACCAGTTCTAGTAAGCGGTGGCTATCGGAGTATTCCAAGCGTCAAGCTCCTGCGATTTTCACGGTATATCCCTGTTTTTCCAGCGCGGCTTTCAGTGTGTCCCGCTGATCTCCCTGAATCTCAATGATGCCGTCTTTTACCGCGCCACCGGTACCACAGAGTTGCTTCAGGGATTTGGCCAGCTTCTTGAGTTCGGGCGCCGCCAGTGGCAAACCGGTGATTAGAGACACCCCTTTACCTTTACGGCCTTTGGTTTCGCGTTTGATTCTGACAATGCCATCACCTGTGGGTGTGGAGGGGGCCGGAGCAGAGTCCGACTTTACCCTTCCTTGATCGGTTGAATAAACCAGGCGACTATTTTTACTCATGGTGATTCTCACTTTCGGAATTTACAGCTTGATCCTTTTTGGCCTCGGCTTGCTCGTCCGGCAACTCAGCCTTGTCCAGTGACTGTGTAAACAGGCCGACAACGGCAATTGCGGCACCCAATAAAAACAATTGCGGGGGAGTTATGAAGGCGACCTGCCAGTAGTGAAACAATGGCGCCAGTATCACCGCTACAAAAATACCTGCCGAGAGTGTGGTATCGGCCTTTTCGGGGTAGAGTAGCCCCTGTTCGCAGTGGGGGCAGGGAAATACTTTGCTTTTCAGAAAGTCTCCGAGCCGCTCCCGATCCTTTAGCAATTGTCGTGTGACGGGGCGGCTGCAGTGGGGGCAGCGGAGGGGTTTTAATAAAATAGCCACGGTTTCTCCTGAGTAATGGGCTTGCCAGCGCCAAGGGCTTTGTTTATGTTACGGAGCATATCAATAAATGCAGGTTTGGGGCATACATGGGCGACTCCGTTTCGAAAAAAACAGAGGGGGAAACACGCAAGCAGCTACTGTATCGTGTGATTTTTGGCACGGATACCCCTGCAGGCAAGCGTTTCGATCTCATTTTAATCACTGCCATTATTGCCAGTGTTGCCGCCGTGATGTTAGATACGGTTGCGAGTTTATCGGCACTTCATCACGAGCGGCTACTCCAGGTAGAGTGGTTCTTTACGGCCCTGTTTACGGTTGAATACATTACCCGCATTTACTGCTCCCCTCGGCCATTCAGGTACATGAGGAGTTTTTACGGCATTGTTGACCTGTTTTCGATTCTTCCCACTTACTTGATGATATTTTTCCCTGACCTGGGTTTCCTTTTGGTGATTCGACTTCTGCGAGTATTGAGAATATTCAGAATCCTGAAGTTGGTCCGCTACCTGAGCGAAATGAATATCTTAATGCGCGCAATGATGCAATCGCGGCGAAAAATATTCATCTTCTTCAGTTCGGTATTGGTCCTGAGCGCGATTTTTGGTTCCCTGATGTTCATGGTAGAAGGCCCTGAAAACGGTTTCTCCAGTATTCCCAAAAGCATCTATTGGACCATCGTCACCATCACCACCGTAGGTTACGGCGACATTACCCCTCAAACCCCGCTGGGTCAGGTGATCGCCGCGGTCGCCATGTTGACGGGGTATTCAATCATTGCCGTGCCAACGGGTATTTTAACGGCAGAGCTCTCCCAGGAAATGTTCAAAGAGAAAAAGGCCAATGTCTGTAAAGCGTGCCAGCGTGGCGGGCACGATGTAGATTCCAGTTTTTGTAAGTTTTGTGGAGCGGAAATTCGATCATGAGCGTATTCATGGGAAAAGGAATAGTTAAGACTGCCTTGGTGGCTATGGTGGCCTTGAGCGTAGCCTTTTCTATACAGGCCAAGGCAGAGGCCGATCTGTCAGCAGGCAAGGCCGCAGCCAGAGTATGCGGCTCCTGCCATGGCATTAAAGGCATCGCCAATGTGCCGTCCTACCCATCCTTAGCCGGACAATCGGCTCAGTATTTAGCAAAACAGCTTCGTGCCTTTCGCGACGGCTCGCGAAATGACCCCCAAATGACAGCCATGGCCCAACACCTGAGTGATAAACAGATAATTGATATCAGCGGCTGGTACAATAGCCTCTCGGCTTGTAAGCCTGGGGTGAAAAAGTAGTCAGCTGCTTTGCCTCTAGGTGTTTAGCGATATGAATATTTAATGAGATTGTCGATTTATGACTAATAAAAGTGATGGAATTGAAGAGAGCCTTATTGAGCTGCAAACTCGGCTGGCTTTTCAGGAAGACACGGTGCAGCAATTAAACGAAGTCGTGACGGAGCAGGATAGCTGTATACGAGGTTTGCAAATTCAGGTGCAAAGCCTAGCCCGTAAACTTGAGGAGGTGTCTGCATCTGTAGGGCAGCCTCAATCGAAAGTGGTCGACGAAAGACCTCCGCATTATTAATGATCGTTGCCTGATTTGGCGTGGTGCGGTCTGCTAGGATATTTACGTTGGATGTTTGAGTAAGGGGCAAGTTGGTTGGCGGCCGGAGGTGGGTAAAGCCTTCCGGGACTCACTCGAGCCATCCATGGGCGTTCGAATGCCGCT
>CAJWCA010000190.1 GCA_913020395.1 uncultured Cellvibrionales bacterium
CTCTTTTTTCCATTCTGATGAAACTCGCGATGCTGGCCCTCCTGCTTGTCATCCACCCAGTTGGATTCTCGTTTCAAGGTGCCATCGGGATACAACTCCGTAAACAGTCCATGACGCTTGCCCGCCTTGAAATGTATCTCCGCGCTTGGCGCTCGGGGAGCAGCCTCTCACCTTGGGTCACCTGGCCGATGTTCCACTGCTCAGTTTTCCTCGGGGCACGCTGCCGTGGCGACATTTACAGACCGCTTTGGAACCTTTAGGCGAATCTCGCCCCATGCTTCATACTTGCAGTTCGGTGGCGAGACTCCTGGCGCTAGCCGAGCAGGGATTAGGGGTCGCACTTTTGCCCGAGCCCTTGGTGGCGGATCATCTCGCTAATGGTAGCCTTCATAGGCTGGATGTTGACCTTCAAGTACCAAAACTGGATTTTTGTTGCACGTGGAGGGTTGATGACGACAGAATTTTACCTCGTCTTCTCGCCGATAGTGCCAGAACTTTGGTCACAGGAGGCACGAAAAAGCAGAGTTAAGCCCTTAATTCCGGGTGTTTTTTAGTGAATCAAACTTTTTATAGGGCATTTTCCGAAAGGATCCACTGAAATGCTTTTGATAGAATGCCCGCCCTTTGTCGTAATTAGTAGGAAAGCCTTGGTATGAGCATTGTCTATTTGAATGGTTCTTACATGCCGCTTGAAGAAGCGAAGATTTCACCCATGGATCGCGGATTTTTGTTTGGCGATGGTATCTATGAGGTGATTCCCTCTTATGACGGCAAGCTGGTGGGTTTTGGCCCCCATATCGACCGGATGAATGAAGGTCTCGAACTGATAGGTATCAACTTTCAGTGGACCCAGAATCAGTGGCGCGAAGTGTGTAGCGCATTGACCGACAAAAATGAAGGTAGCAATCTGGGTGTCTATTTGCACGTGAGTCGCGGTGCGGATACCAAACGTTTTCACGCCTACCCTGAAGATATTGAAGCGACGGTATTTGCCTTTGTATTTGAAATTCCACCCGCGCCTGTTGCCGAGAAGGCAGCGGTAAAAGGGTATAAGGTTTCCACCACAGAAGACTTGCGTTGGAAGCGCTGCAACATTAAATCCACCGCGCTGCTGGGCAACGTTATGCATTTTCAGCACGGTCATGCAGAAGGTAATAACGAGACCATTCTCTATAATGCCGAACAAAATATGACGGAAGGCAGTGCCTGCAACGCCTATATTGTGAAAGACGGTGTCGTGATCACGCCACCTCTCGATTCGCAAATTCTGCCGGGTATTACTCGACTAATGCTGCTGGATATCCTCCGCAAGGATGGCAGCATCCAAGTTGAAGAGCGAGCGGTGAGCATGGAAGAAGTGCGAAATGCCGATGAAGTCTGGCTGACCAGTTCCAGCAAAGAAATTGCTCCGGTCATTGAGTTAGATGGCGTAGCGGTTGGCGATGGACAGGTGGGTGATGTATGGCAACAAGCCCAAGCGCTTTATTCCGCTGCGAAGTACAACTACTAGTCCGCAACCGTAGAGCACAGAGATCCCATGGCGCGACCCGCAAAAGCAATCGTTAACCTTGAGGCCGTTCGACACAACTATCGCCTGGCGGCTTCATTGTGTGCGCCCGGCCTCGCCCTGGCTGTGGTTAAAGCGAATGCCTACGGCCACGGTGCTGTCGCTGTTGCTAAAACACTTGAGCCCCTGGCGCCAGCGCTGGGTGTTGCCTGTATAGAAGAGGCGCAAGAGTTGCGAGCGGCGGGAATTGTGGCGCCGATTTTATTGTTAGAAGGTATCTTCACTGCCGATGAAGTGGCGATTGCCGCGGACCAGCAATTTTGGTTGATGTTAGAAAATGACCAGCAATTAAGTGCCGTGGAAAACGCAGAGCTTATCCAGCCTGTGAAGGTGTGGTTGAAGGTGGATACGGGCATGCATCGGCTGGGCCTTCAGGTCGAGCAATTAAAAAACAGTTACGCTCGCATGCAGGCCTGTCAACACGTTGATTCTGACATTGTGATTGCCACGCATTTTGCCTGTGGTGACGAGTTGGATAACGATTGCAGCGCCCGTCAAATTGCGTGTCTGAAACAGGCGGCGGAAGGTCTGAATGCGCCGCTGAGTTTGGCTAATTCCCCTGGCATTCTCGGTTGGCCCGACGCCCGAGCAGAATGGAACCGCCCGGGATTTATGCTGTATGGAAATACCCCCTTTGATGTGCCTCAAGAGCAGGCAGAAAAACTAAAACCTGTCATGACATTACAGTCTGCGGTGATTTCAGTGCGTGATATTACAGCGGGAGAATCCGTTGGTTACGCGGCTAAGTGGACGGCGTCCCGCCCCAGTAAAATTGCCACCATTGCTATGGGATATGGTGATGGATATCCGCGCCATGCGCCTAATGGCACTCCCGTTCTCGTTAATGGCCAGCGTGTGCCCCTGGTCGGGCGGGTTTCTATGGACATGATTACCGTCGATGTTACTGATCTTGGGTCTGTCGCTATTGGCGATGAAGTTATCCTGTGGGGTGAAGAGCTCACCGCCAATGAGATTGCTGCACATGCAGGTACGATCGGTTACGAAGTGCTGACTCGCATGCCTATGCGGACACCTCGCATCTATATTAACTAGCGGCAGTATTCGCTAGCCACGTTCTCGACCCCGTTCTCGATCCACACTATCGACTACCCGTGACATCGTTTGAATTTACGTGTGCTGCCGCACCAGCAGGGTTCATTACGTCCCGGTGTGCGGGGTGACAATATTTCTCCATCCAGGTAATACCACTGCCCATTTTCTTTCACAAAACGTGAGCGTTCGTGCAGTTGATCTTCGAGACTGTCACCGCAGTAGGCCACAAACTCAACGTCTCCTTCAGCGAGCCCGGTCATTTGGGTGCTAACAACCTGCAGACCCTGCCAGTTGTTTGCGTCAATTGTTGTTTGAAGGGACTGCATATCGTCGTCACGGCGCTGGGAGGGGTGATGGGTCTCAATTAGGTAATTGGCTTGGCCCATGCAGAAGGCGCTGTAGCGGGAGCGCATCAATTGTTCCGGGTTAGCAGCGACACGTTCTCCGGATATCAGGGGGCCACAGCACAGCGCAAGGCTGGATTGGCTGCCGCAGTGGCAATTTACAGACTGCATCATTATTTTCTGCCATTGGATTTCTTCAGATTTTATGCTTTATTGCTTGTTGGTGTTAGTAAAAAATGCGAAATCTTTTTGTGATTCTGCTGAATGTACCGTATTGATGTTGATGAGGCTTTTCAATTTGCCGGCTTGTTTTTCTAAATCTGTATTCTCGGTCCTGGTCCTAGTGGGCCTGTTTAGTGCTTCTCCTCAAGCAAGCGAGAAGCACGACGAAGGTGTTCAAGCTCCACGAACCCTCATTGTTGCCTCTGCGCCCTGGGAAGAATTTACCAACAGCGACCATTCTGGTTACTATTTTGATGTTCTCAGAAGTGTTTTTCATGAACCCGAGTATTCGCTGGATATGCGCTTGGTGAGTTATCCCGGTTCTCTTAAGATGCTGGCTGATGGCGCCGCCGACATTATATTGGGTATATATGGTAACGACGTGGGAAATGCCCATGTGTCTGCGTTGCCTATTGAAATCGAGGACCTGGTGGTTGTCTTGACCCCCGAACGTGCTCGCAATTGGCAGGGGCGCAGCTCTCTTGAGGGGCTAACCATTGGTGCGCTTGAGGGTTATGCCTTTGAGGGGCGATTACCGAGTTCTGCAAACTATAGCGAATACAAAACACAAATGAATATGCTGCACATGCTGAAGGCGGGGCGCCTGGACGCTGTCCTGGAGTATAAATCTGACATTCTTCCCGTCATTGAACGCTATGGAAGCCCCTTTGTATTAAAAGAAGGTTTGCCGCAAGAGAAGATCCATTTTGCGTTCAGGGAGGGGCCGCTCGGACGAGCCCTAAAAGAAACTTTTGATCGTCGTTACCAAAAATTGGTGAATTCCGGCGGGCTCTGGGAGTTGATTTCGGCGTCGGTGACAGATGCCGAGGATAGCTACCCGTTTGTGTGTAAAGATAATCTCTGTGTCGTTAAAGGAGAGTGACAAACCCTCGAAGAGGGTGCTGATCTCTATTCTCGCGCGGTCTACAGAAGTGATTTAAATGCGATCAGACTGGCGGTTACCGCAACGTTCAGTGATTCCACGCCGTTGCGCATGGGAATAGAAACAAGCTCATCGCTGAGTGTGCCCACCGCCTTTGATACCCCCTCACTTTCATTGCCCAGAACAAAGATCCGTGCTGTATTACCGGGCAGCTCTGCCAGCCCTGTTTTTGCGTGGGAAGACAAACCACAGACTTTTGTGCCCAGTTGTTGAAAGGTTTTCAGCGCTTCAGGGAGATTGTCACAGCGCAAAATTGATGCCTTAAAAACCGTGCCGGCACTGGCCTTGATTACCAGCGGGTCAATCTTGGCGCTGCCCTTTGCGGGAAGCAAAATGCCATCCACTGCACCCGCGCAGGCAGAGCGAATGATCATACCCAGATTTTGTGGGTTAGTGATTCCATCGAGTGCAAGCAGTTCGAAATGTTCTCTGGGTTTATTGTTAATAAAATCTTTGTAATCGACATAACCCTGGCACACCAGGTCCACGGCGACCCCTTGGTCCTGTTTGCTGTTTTTTGATATTCGCGACAGCGCTTTTCGATCGTGATAAAGCACCTCTGCGCCTTTGGCGCGGGCGAGTTCAGTGATTTCATTGATGATGCCAGCGGACTTGTTGGAGTCCGCCAGGTGCAGGCGATGTACGACAACCTGCGCATCCTGAAGTGCTTCCAAAACCGGTTTGCGTCCGTAAACGGTGAGTATCTTGTTGTAAAAACTTTTTTTGGCCGTATAGGCTTCACTGTCGGTCAAGGCAGGCGTCCTGAGGGGGGTGATTGCAGCAATTGTTGTATTTTTTCGAGCGCTTCGCTCGAGGCGCTATTCTGAGCCCTGGCGATCGAGACCGCAACCTTTCCCAATTCACGGTAAAGCGGAGCGTATTGCGGAAGGTGTTTGTCTAGTTCAACGACTTGTTCAGCGACAATGGCGCTTTCGCCGCGGGCGATGGGCCCGGTAAGGCTGGGGCCAGAGGTGCTCGCGCCCCGATGATCTCCCAGTACATTGCTCATGGTGTTTGTCATTAGCGGTTCGAGCAGCGCGGCGGCATCGTGCCTGTTGATACCTGCGGCCGCAAAACACTCGAGGCTAGCTTCGATTAGCGCCACCAGATAATTACAGGCAATAACGGAGCCCGCGTGATACAGAGATTTATTTTCACCTTGCACGGGCAGTAGAGTGGCGCCCAGTGATGCAAAGGCGGGCAGCAGAACAGACAAGGCCTTTTCATGTCCTTCATAGGTGCAGGTGCTGCCCTTGAATTGGCTAAGGGAGTTTGCCGGACTTGCAAAGCTGTGAATGGGGTGGATGCTCGCCGTTGCCAGGCCCACATTCGCCGCTTTTTCGAGCAAATTTGAAGAGAGCGCGCCACTACAATGAAAGACAATAGCGGGGGTTTGTGTGGTGCTCTCGCTTTTGGGAGCCGTTAAAACATCCAGTTCCAGCAGCTGCGTGAGTGCCGTTTCGATGGTCAGATCGGGTGTCGCAATTAAATAGACATCGGCGGGCAACAGATCTTCAGCTTGCCAAACCGCTTGCCCTGAGCCGATAAACTCACAGGCAGTTTGGGCGGTGTCGCGGTGTTGTGTCATGACCTGGGCAATGTGGAAGTATCCATTGTCTGACCACAGGCGGGCGAGGGTTTGTCCCAGCTTGCCGGCACCAATAAGATTCAGGCTTGGGGGAGCAAGCCTGTTTGCCTGTGTTGAGCTTGAGCTAGTGGTGGATATAGCAGTCTTCGTCATTCTCGATGAGGGCCTTCAAAATCAAGCTGCGGTTAATCAGCCCAACCAATTTCCCGTCGTCCACAACGGGATAATTTTTAGGTTTGTGTTGCAGCATCGTCTGGGCAATTTCCACGATGCTGGTTGAGGGGCTCACCGTGAGCACGTCGGTGTGCATGACGACGTCGACCGAAGGGGGTTCTTCGCAGTAAAACGCGTCGTTGAGCATCTCTTTAATGCAGTCCTGCTCAGAAATAAACCCCACGACATTTTCTTTATCATCTATAACGGGGCAACCAATGACGCCGGCTTTAAGTAAGCTCTCGACCACATCTCGAACGTTAGCCGTTTGGTGTACCGCGTGGGGATCGTTGTCCATGTAGTCTTTAACGAGAATAGAGTGCATCGGTGTCTCCTATTATTATGGTGTCATAAATAAGCGTAGACCAGTTCACTTCGTTTTACAGTGCCAGAGAAACAATCGGTGGGCAAGCGTTGATTAGCTTGCCACACAAATGGCTTTGTAGGCCTTTACCGTGGGCACCAGGCCATCTTGAATGGCATCGACGGTTAATGCGTGACCAATCGACACTTCGAGCAAGTCTTTTATTTCGCGATAGCGCGGCAGGTTTTGTTGGTTTAAATCGTGCCCTGCATTCAGCCCCAGGCCGAGTGAGGAGGCACATTCTGCCGCCACTTTGTGTTGTTGTAGAGATCGTTCAAAGCTTTCTCCTTGTTCATGAAAGGCTTTGGCGTATGGGCCCGTGTACAACTCTATGCGATCCGCGCCCACGGCTTTTGCCAGTGCGATTTGATCGGGGTCAGGATCCATAAACAAACTCACACGAATGTCGAGCGCGTGCAGTCGTTGGATAATGGGTTTCAGAGCCTCTCCACTTTCACGCAGGTCAAAGCCGTGGTCCGAGGTGAGCTGGCTGTTGTTGTCGGGCACCAGGGTGCACTGGTCCGGGCGAGTCTCCTCAACCAGTTCAATGAAGCCGGGAAAATCCCCGATGGGTTCTGCAAAGGGGTTGCCTTCAACATTGAACTCCACACCTTCCAGGGGCGCAACCAGAGTGGCCAATTCCCTGACGTCTCCCGGCCGAATGTGCCGTTGGTCTGGGCGAGGGTGTACGGTGATTCCGTCGGCACCGGCTGCAATGCACTGCTTTGCGTGCTCTACGACATTGGGGTAGTTTCCCTCGCGGGAGTTGCGGATCAGTGCAATTTTATTGAGGTTGATACTCAGTGCAGTTGCTAATTTTGAGGTCATATTGAAACCTGTCGATAGTGGAGTTGCGCGGGCACGGTCAAATACGTTCGGCTTTTAAAATGCGAATGGGCACATTGGGTGCCTCGGGTTGGCCGCGATAGAGCCCGCGAGGCTCTTTGGTAATGTTAAACGCGACGTCCATACCAATTAACACACGGCCAAAGACGGTGTAACCAGGTTTTTTCTTCGTGGCGTCCAGGGTTTTGTTGTGTTTTAGGTTGATAAAAAATTGTGATGTGGCCGAATCCGGATCAGTAAATCGCGCCATAGCCACAGTGCCGGGTAGATTCTTCAAACCGTTGGTGGATTCATTGACAATGGGGTCAAGTGTTTCCTTGCGGATAAAGTCAAATGTCAGCCCGCCGGTCTGTACAACAAAGTTTGGTTTAACCCGGTGAAAAATCACCCCGTTATAAAAACCTGAATCGACGTAGTCGAGGAAGTTTTTCACTGTAACCGGTGCCTTTTCAGGATATAGAAGAAGGGTGATATTCCCCATATCTGTCGTCAGGCGAACTCGTTTGCTCGCGTGCATGCCAGGCACTGCAGCGGGTTTTTTTGCGACTAGTTCTGCACCATAACTGCCACTGGTAAACAGTAGCAGCGAGAGCGTGGCGAGTAACAATGAAAATTTGACAAACATTCTAGTCAACACATCTACGCCCATTCTGAATAGTGTTTACGCCTGCCCGTAGATTGCAAAATCAGGGTCGCAATCACGCCGAGCAATAATATGCCTGCGCCGTACATCCACTGGGTAAAGGTGCGGTCGGTTTTGAGTTTCTCGTTCTCGGCGGTCAACAAATCTCGTTCAGTCTGAAGGATTTGATGATCTTTAATCAATGTTTGGTGCTGCTCGTTAAGTTGAAGAGCATTGGCCGAAATCTCCTTAATAGTGCGAAGCTCGGTATCCAGTTTCTCTGCGCCAGAGGCCGTGTCATTTAATTGCGCCTGAAGTGCTGAATGTTCGGCACGCAGATTCTTCAAATTGTCGCTCACAGTTGTTAGTTGCTCAGTGATGGCCGCATTTCTTTCCTCCGCCTGCACCAGTTTTATGCGAGCAATGGGCTCGTCGACAATATATTGGTTTTGAACCCAGCCCTCTTGGCCCTTGTCAGTTCTTACCAGGCTCCAGCCGGCGTCGAGATCTTCAGAAATCAGGTTTAAACGTGTACCGCTAGACAGTCCGCGGTGAATGATCTTAAACGAAGAACCCATGCCGGTGCGCAGTGGGACAAAGAGTTTGTCCGACACATAGCGATACTCGTCGGCGGCGGCGGAAAAACCGCTATAAAGGCAGGTTAGTAATATAAAGAGACGAAAACAAAAGTGATTCACAATTTAACTTCCATGGTGTTTGATTAACAATCAGTGGGTTAGAAGGGCTGACTGCGCCGATGTTAAGGCAATACTTTTTTGTAGGGTTTGACCACGACCTTGGCATATACTCCCGCCGCCACATAGGGGTCTGCATCGGCCCAGGCCTGCGCTTGCTCCAGAGAGGGGAACTCGGCAATAACCAGGCTGCCGGTGAAACCTGCTTCGCCCGGATCGTCGCTGTCTACCGCCGGGTGAGGGCCCGCTACAAAAAGCCGCGCCTGATCTTTTAGGGCAACCAGGCGAGCAAGGT
>CAJWCA010000191.1 GCA_913020395.1 uncultured Cellvibrionales bacterium
AGCTGATCTGCAGTGTGCCTCCCGGAAGATGCACCTGAACATTCGAGTCTAACAGGTCCTGTAAGCGACCGGCCACTACCGCAGCACAGGCGCCCGTGCCGCAGGCCAGTGTTTCTCCCACGCCACGTTCAAATACACGCAAGCGAACTTCTGTGCGGCTCAGCACTTCCATAAAGCCCACATTGACCTTTTTGGGAAAGTGGCTGTGGGATTGAAAGGCTGGACCCCAGGATTCTACCGGGGCCTGCTCACAGCTATTCACCACCAGCACCGCGTGGGGGTTGCCCATAGATACGGCACCAATGCTCAGCGAGTCCACATCCTGATCAAAGGGTATGGAATATTGTGGTGCTTCCTGCTCTGCTTTAAAGGGAATCTCAGCGGGCGACAGTTGTGGCTGGCCCATATCTACACAGACTTCACCGTTGCTCTGAACGTTCAGGGTGAGCGGGCCGCCACTGGTTTCAACCAGAATACGGCTTTTGCCCGTGAGCTTGCGATCCCGGACAAAACTGGCAAAACAACGAGCGCCATTGCCGCAATTTTCTACTTCGCTGCCATCGTGGTTGTAAATACGATAGCGGAAGTCAGCATCGGGTGACTCCGGAATTTCAACCAGCAATACCTGATCACAACCCACCCCAAAGCGGCGGTCGGCCAATGCCCGCACTTTTTCGGGTGTCAGCTTAACTTTTTGGCTGATACCGTCGATCACAACAAAGTCGTTACCGAGGCCGTGCATTTTAGTAAAACGAATGCGCATAATGTCCTTTGAATTAGGGCAGCAATGTCTCGCCGCGCAACAGATCTTCGAGGGTTTCCCGCCGACGAATCAAATGAGATGTCTCTGAGTCTACCATGACCTCGGCCGCACGACCGCGACTGTTGTAGTTGGAGCTCATGGTAAACCCGTAGGCCCCACAGTCCATCATCGCGAGTAGATCACCGGGGTTAAGCTGTAATTCGCGATCTTTTGCGAGAAAATCGCCGGATTCACACACCGGGCCCACCAGGTCCCAATGAGTTGCCTCTGCGTCGCTGGGGTTGACCTGACGTACCGCCTGCCAGGCCTGGTAGAGCGCCGGGCGAATGTTATCGTTCATGGCGGCATCAATAATGGCAAACTGCTTATTGGCGGTCGGTTTTAGGTATTGCACGCGGGTCAGTAGAACGCCGGCATTGGCAACAATGGATCGGCCTGGCTCAAACACCAGACTGAGTGTGCGATTGCCCAATTTTGCCTTGATGGCGCTCATATAGTCTGCCACGGCTGGGGGAGTTTCGCCGTTGTAGCTAACACCCAGTCCACCGCCTAAATCGAGATGCTCAAGTTCAATGCCCTTGTTCGCAAGCAGGTCAGTCAAGGTGAGCAGGCGATCCAGTGCGTCAATGAAAGGCGCAATTTCTGTCAGCTGAGAGCCGATATGGCAGTCGACACCCACGATATTGAGACTGGCGAGCTGTTTGGCCCGCTCATACACCGCGGGTGCGCGTTCGATGTCGATGCCAAATTTGTTTTCTTTCAGCCCTGTGGAGATATAGGGGTGAGTGCCTGCGTCTACGTCCGGATTCACCCGCAGCGAGATGTCGGCCACTTTACCGCAGGCCTCAGCCACCTCTGCCAGCAATTCAAGCTCGGGTTCAGACTCAACATTGAAACAGTGAACACCCACCTCCAGTGCACGTTTCATTTCGTGGGCTTGTTTTCCCACGCCAGAGAAAACCATTTTTGCCGGGTCGCCACCTGCGGCCAATACCCGTTCAAGTTCACCAATAGACACAATATCGAAACCCGCGCCAAGCCTGGCCAATACGTTTAATACCGCAATGTTGGAGTTGGCTTTAACGGCGTAACAAACCAGCCCCGGGTGATCCCCGAGTGCGTCTTTGTAGGCGAGAAAATTCTGTGTGATTGCGGCGCGACTGTAGACAAAAGCCGGCGTACCAAAGGTCTCGGCAACCGTATTCAGCGACAAGTCTTCAACAAAAAGCTCGCCATTGCGTTCATTAAACGGACTCATCGGTCTTCTCTTCCTGCTCGGCGGGTGCGTCGTTGGTTTGGGGTAAGGTCAGTGGGCCTTTCTGGCCACAGCCCGTAAAGACCAACAAAAGGGCTAACACGGTGAGTGCCTTGCCAAGATGGCTCATAGGTAAATTCCTGCTGATGTATTTGCAGGCCGCAGTATACCTAGACCCCTGTCGCCAAACAACAGATCTCCCGACTGGCTTGATAGCGCACGCCAAGTGCGCAGGGCTCTGGCATAATGCCGCTTATATTCCTTACAGAGCACCAGAGAAAGAAAATCATGAATGAAGCCCGTTTTACCCAAGAGGTGGAGGAGATCTTTGCCGCTATTGAAGATGCAATTGACGAGTCTGAGGCAGAGTTGGACTGCGAGAGTGGCAATGGCATTTTAACGCTGGATTGTGAAGACACCGATACCCAGGTGATCGTGTCCAGGCAAGTGGCCAATCTGGAGATTTGGGTGGCGGCAAAGTCTGGGGGCTTTCACTGTGGTTATAGTGAGGGGCAGTGGTCTTGCCGAAGCACGGGCGAGAGCCTTAAAGACTTGCTCGATCGGGTTCTTACCGAACAATCTAATCAAACCGTTGCCCTGGACTGGTCGGTTTAACGCCTTTCTGTTTAGAGATCTAAAAGCGCGCGATTGAGCTTGTTTTCCAATTGCGCCTTAATTTTCATGTAATGCGATATCTGCAATTCCCCGGAAGGGTTCAGCAGGTGTTTACATTGGGATAGGTCCAGGTCGGTAATGTAACAGGGGTAACGCTCTTGCTGTTTGCGCCGAGCAAGCACAAAGGCGGCTACCGCCTTGTAGAGTGATTCGGCCAGGTCCAACTCCATGAACTCCTGTTGATCACAATAAATATTGAACAATATCTCGCCGTCCGGCCCCAGTTCCGCAATCGCCTGAATATTGAAAAAGGAGATTTGATGGATGTCGCTGCTAATGGTGCAGCGCTCAGCCTTCAAACCCTCTTTACTCTCCTGCAACTCAAAGAAATTAACGGCCTGCACGCCAAAGCTCATCGGCGAGGCAATATTTTCAACACTTTGGCGTTCAATCGCTGCCCGAATAAAACGGTGTAAAGGCTGTAGCAGGGAGTTGGGTGTGGCAAAAGGCATACGTGCATTAAACAGTGAGCCCTTTTCATCGGCCACTGTCACGTCGGCAATATGCCCGCTCACCTGGTAGTAGACACTGATTCCCGGTGTTCTTAAACCTTCACTGATCAGGTGTAGTCGGTGATTTTTGAGTGCGTATCGGTCAATAAAAATAGGGCTGTGGGTGGTTTGTGCGTGTGTCAGGTGTTCAAGCAGCTTGTCGATACTGGCCATGCGTTTTATGTTGGCCTGTGCATTCAGCCACTGCAAAACGAAATATTGGCCTTCCATTTCAAAAATAAACCGCGCGTGGGGCGTCGCACATTCACCCTCATAAAAACACGCGGTAATATCTTCAAAGAGCTCTTCTACCCGTTGGCTGATCGCCGCTCCACGACTGGGGCTAAAACATTTGAACACGACTTTCGGGCGAGTCGACGAACTGCTGGGTGGAACAAGTTGCAAATAGTAAATGAGGCTGTTAAGCAGGGCATCGTTGTGGAACCCTCGGATGCTAACTTCATTCCAGCTGTTGATAGCGCAGAGATCCAGGCTAAGCACCAGGTTTTCGCGCAGACCGCTATAGCCCAGAGCGTCACCCTGGCTGCTTAACCTGTGTATACCTTTTTGCTGCAAATGCTGCTGGGGGTCTGCGCCGAAGTTGATTAATACCAGAATACGTTCAATGTTTGACTGAACCTGAAACTCTTCGTGGGCCGCAGCCTTCAGGGGCAGGGGTAACCAGTGGCGAAGTAGCTCAACTAACTGACGCAACTGGATATTTGAAATGGATGAGGTTCGCCCCACAACTTCCAGTTTTGTTCCCTGAGACAGCACTTCATTACAGTGACACCAGACCAGCAATTCAAATAAATTTCTGCATTGCTTAATGGCCAGATTGGGGCGGTAGGGTGTGTCCATGATCGCCTGAGTGTAGGCGGTCCACACGTTGCCTTGTTCGGCTTCCCGCTCACGGTAGACAATGGTCAGGTTCTCTTCGCTGATATCGAGCGATATCCCCGGGTTGATCCAGTCAATTTTGCCGGCTTTGCGCTCAAAGGCGGCATATAACTTTCGACCCAATACGGTCAGTTCTTCTGCGTTGATGGCGGCATCCATTCCGCCCTTGCGGGCGAAGTCCATCAAAAACCGATAGCTATTGGTGAGCTCACCCACCACGGTTTTGCGTTCGGCCATCACGTGTTGGGCTTTCCAGGTAGGGCGCCCATCGAGTAACAGCAGGTGTTCATGGCTCCAGCCCCACTCTTGCGTGAGTTTTTCAAGCATCTGTCGCTGCCAGGATTTGGACGGGCCGCGGCTTGCACGTGTGAGAGGTTTGTTCACTTTGAAATAAAAACAACGCCTTAGCAGTTCCAGGCGTTTGTTTTCTTTTCTCGACTGCAGGTAGGCTTCCATGTGGCGATAAATGACCACGTAGGGGTCCAGCTCATTCACATCCAGGCAACCGTCATAGATCGCCTGTTTAAATTGTAGTGATAGCGGTTTGCCCTCGGCAAACTGGCTGGCATAACACTCCAGCAGTAAGAGTTTTAATACAGACTTATAGGGTGATTCAATCGCCTTGTAGAGCTGCCAGATTCCGGCGCCCGTGAACTCTGCGGACGGTATTGTCGCCACCCCGCCGAAATCGAGCACATCTGCGCTGCGCAGGAAGCGTTTGCCCAACAGTGTACTGGCGTAGTCTTCGTAGTCATTCTCTCTACCCGAGGGCACAAACCACCAGAGCGGAGCCCGCCCTGCTAATAAAAGGGCTGTTCGATAGAATTCATCCAGCAATAAATAGCGCTGTGCCGAGCCGCTGGCCTCGCTATCGAGGGCGGCCACTTCGCCCTCTCGAAAGCTATCGCTGTCCATTAAAAAGAAATGGGCTTCAAGGCCAATTTCCATTGCCCACTTGCTCAGGCGTTCGCATTTTTGCGCGAGGTACTCGATCGCTTTTTTGTTTAGCCCCGGTTTATAACAAACCCATATGTCCAAATCGCTGGCGTCACTGTGGGCAATAGTGCCCACACTTCCCATTAAAAAGAGCGCATGAATATAGCGGCGTTTGTGGGGCTCGCGCTGTATCTTAAAGCTGCGTGACAATCCCTGTGCCAGGCGAATTTCATTTTTGTCCGGTGTATATCCCGATATGCCACAGGGTGTTTCATGGGAGACATACCCGGGCAACATGGGGTGGTTGGAGTGGAAGAGCAGGGGCAAGAGTTCCAGGGTATTGCGATGACGCTCCGGCAGGGCAGAGCGAGTGCGGTCAAAACGTTGTTTGTTCAGCTGGTCGAATCGCTGCTTTAACAGGTTTAGAAGCTTCCGGTCCAGTCCGTCATCTATCGCTTCAGTAGAAATCTTCGATTCGCGCATAAAGCCCTGTGGCATCCAATATCAGGTTAACAACTAGGATGCTAACCCTTTCCGGGAGCGAGCGACAGCGTAATTTCAGGAACCTTCCCGTTCACTTTTTGCACGACGAAGAAAACTCGACAGGGTGGTATAGAGTAAATCGGGTGCCACAGGCTTGGTAATATAACCATCCATGCCACATTCCATGCAGTGGTAGCGGTCTTCACTCATGGCGTGGGCCGGCATAGCAATAATGGGGATCGTGTTGCAGTGGAGGCCATGGCGAATTCTGCGGGTGGCTTCATAGCCATCGACTTCGGGCATTTCCATGTCCATGAGCACGATATCGAAAAATCCATCAGGGTGAGCTGCAAGTTCATCGATGGCTTCTCGGCCGTTGTTGGCGACAACAACAGCAACACCTTGTTTCTTCAGGATGCCAATCGCGACCTTCTGATTAACAAGGTTGTCTTCCGCCAGCAAAACCCGCGCACCTGCCAGTAGTGTTCTGTCCTCCTCTTTGACGACTTTTTCATCACCACTTACAAACAATTCTTCGCCAAAAGCTTCGGCGATAGCATCAAACAGGCGTGACTGGCTCACGGGTTTGTGAATATATGCGTCAATTTCTGGAGGTTTGTCTGTACCAAAAATTTCGTCTTGTTGGTAAGCGGAGACCAAAATGATAGAAGGGGTGCGAGCCAGTTGTGTATTCTGCTTGATCATTTTGCTGGCGCTCACACCATTCATATTGGGCATGCTGTAGTCCATCAACACCAATTCATAGGGCCGCTCGGGACCTTTTTCTGCCTGGGCCAACATTTCCATTGCGGTTTTTGCATCAGAGGCTGTGTCTGCCTGCAAGTGAATGGATTGTGCGGTTCTTGAAATGATGTTTCTGGCAGCCTGGTTGTCATCAACAACCAGGGTGCGAAGATGCTCGAAACGGCGTGGCTCGTCACGCAGGATGCTAGTGCCAATTTGACTGTGTTCAAAACAGGCAGTAAAACGAAAGAGACTGCCGGCGTCGAGTTCGCTGCTCACACTGATATTGCCGTGCATCAATTCAACCAGATGTTTGCACAGCGCCAGCCCGAGCCCGGTTCCGCCAAACTTCCGACTGGAAGAACCGTCGGCTTGAGTAAAGGGGTCAAACAATGAGTCGATTTTTTGTCTGGACATGCCGATGCCCGAGTCACTCACCTCAAAAGCTAATTCAAGGCACTCGCTACTCTCGTGCAGTTTTTCAATGTGAAGGTGGATGTTGCCTTCCTCGGTAAACTTTATCGCGTTGCCAATCAGGTTACTGATGATTTGGCTCAGCCGCATGGCGTCGCCACGAAAGTATCGGGGAACCGCAGGGTCAATGTCATAGAGTAACTCCAGGCCCTTTTTCTCAACCTGGGGAGATAGCTTGCGGGCCAGGTCATCAATCATGCCCTCCAAATCAATATGTACCTTTTCTAGTACAAAATTCCCGGATTCGATTTTGGAAAAATCTAAAATTTCGTTGATGATCTTTAACAGTGAATTGGCCGCGTGATCAATGTTGGCCAGATAGTCGTGCTGGATGCGATTGAGTTCGGTGTCTTTGAGCAGGTGACCCATGCCGATAATGGCATTCATGGGGGTGCGAATCTCGTGGCTCATGCGCGCCAAAAATTCGCTTTTGGCAGTGTTGGCTTCATCGGCCAGCATCTTCGCACCAATCAGTTGCTCCTGGGTTTTCTTGAATTGGGTGATGTCTGCAATAAAGCCGACACAGCGTGTGGGTCTGCCGTTTTTATCGTAACTCACATATTTTGCCCGGGAATATACCCACAGGGTCTGACCCTGCTTGTGGCGAAGGCGCAACTCCATGTTGATCGAGTCTTTATTGTTCTTCTTCAGGTCCTCATAGGCAGCCTTGGATGTTCTCATGAGCAGGAGGACATCGTCGGGGTGTACAAAGATATTTTTAAAGGTGTCGTAGGATTCGGGCACTTCGCCCTTTTGATAGCCCAGCATGCGCAGGTAGCTGGGGCTGAAATAAACCTCGTTGGTCCGCAAGTCCCAGTCCCAGAGACCATCGCGGGAGGCGTCCATTGCGTATTGGAAACGCTCTTCCTGTATGTCGCTTTTGTTTTGGTCTAGTTGAGCGAGAGATTGCTCCAGCGTTCTTTTGTTTTCGCTTGATAGGGTGCCTTTTGGCTGCTGTTGAACGTGTTTCAACAGCGCCAGTTCTTCTTCCAGCAGCTTTATTCTGGCAGATACGTCTGCCGGATTAATGTGCTTTATTGGCATAGTCTCTCGCGTCTATTTATTATCCAGCCCTGGATAGGGACGCAGGCTTCCACTTTCCCTAGCGTATCCTACCCTTGAACTATAAATAATAGCGCGTTTTTCAAGACTTGCTAGAAATCGGCGTTAATTGCCTCTCTGGCTCTGGCAACTGCCTGTCGTACCTGGTCTGGCGCGGTACCGCCAATGTGGTTCCTGGCGGCCACTGAACCCTCCAGAGTCAGCACATCAAACACGTCTTCAGCGATATCGTCCGAAAACTGCTGGAGCTCTGTCAGGCTCATTTCGGATAAATCTTTGCCTGTTTCCAGACCGTAAGCGACTGACTTGCCCACTATTTCGTGTGCGTCTCGGAAGGGAATGCCTGTTCTAACCAGGTAATCTGCCAGGTCTGTGGCCGTTGAAAAGCCACGTTTAGCCGCTTCATACATGCTGTCTTTGTTGGGTGTAATTGCCGGGATCATGTCGGCAAAAGCCCTTAAACAGTCTTTAACGGTGTCGATTGCGTCAAAAAGAGGCTCTTTATCTTCCTGGTTGTCTTTGTTGTAGGCCAAAGGCTGGCTCTTCATCAGGGTAAGCAAACTGATCAAGTGGCCATTAACGCGGCCGGTTTTGCCTCTTACAAGCTCGGGCTCATCCGGATTTTTCTTCTGTGGCATGATCGAAGAGCCTGTGCAGAACCTGTCGGGCAAGTCGATGAAATTGAATTGTGCCGATGTCCACAACACCAATTCTTCGCTGGCGCGGGACAAATGGGTCATTAGCAGGGCGGCAAAGGCGCAAAACTCGATGGCAAAATCGCGATCGCTTACCGAATCCAGAGAGTTTTCTGTCGGGGCGTTAAACCCCAGGAGTTCGGCGGTATAGCCGCGATCAATGGGATACGTAGTGCCGGCCAAAGCAGCGGCTCCAAGTGGGGAGTAATTGAGTCGGCTGCGACAGTCCTGCAGTCG
>CAJWCA010000192.1 GCA_913020395.1 uncultured Cellvibrionales bacterium
TCTTTAACCGGTCACGCAATCAGGCAGAATAGACCTCTTCAGAGCTGGCGACACATACTCGATTACGGCCATTTTCCTTAGCCTGATACAAGGCGCCATCGGCCCTGGCCGTTAACTCTTCCGGCATCTCCCCATTCTTCGCGGCGGCAAGGCCAATCGAGACAGATAGCGTTATCAATGATTGTGCAGCCCCCACATTTTTTATGCGGACACTTTCAACTTTGGCACGAATGAGCTCCGCCAACGTTTCTGCTTCTGACTGATCACCTGTAAATATCAGCGCGAACTCTTCACCACCATAACGTGCCACCCGAATATTCGGCCCCTCCAGTTTACCCAGCATTTGCCCGATGCACTCCAGCACCCGATCTCCCATTACGTGGCCATACGTATCATTACAATGCTTGAAATGATCTAAATCCATCAACATCAGGACCGTTGATGTCCTGCTGTCAGCTAGCTGCTTCTCTATTGTCTGATCAAACGCCCGCCGGTTGCCGATTTTTGTCAACTCGTCTATCAAAGCGTTCTTCTGACTATCCTGCAGCGCAGCCTTTAATGCTTCTACTTCTTGTTTTGCTTGATTGAGCTCCGACTGAAACTCCCGGTTAAGGTCCTCTACCGCATGGGTTTTATCTAATAGATGTGAAAGCGTATTGTTTATCTCTTCTTCATCCTTAGAGGTCTCCAGCGTTGCCATTGCCTCTTTGAGAATATCCCCATAGTCATGAGTACCGTTAGCCGCGCGGTTAACCACGCCAAATAACTTTGATAACAGACCGGCAACTGCAGTTTGCGCCTCTTGATTTTGTGGCAAGTAGTCTCTAACGAAGTGTTCGAAGTAAAGGCTCTCACTTTTCTCATCGCTATAGCTGGTTGCATTTGGAAATGTCGCTAGCAGCTCGCCACTAAAACCTGGATCCTGTGCCGCGACATGTGCGTACCAGAGAGCATAATTATTTGGAGTTGGGGGAATCTCTCGCTCTACCATCATTGGTACTGCCTGGCGGAGAAACCCAGCGGAAGTTTTACAATCTTGTCGAAATTGCATAAGGCACCCTATTTATTGTCCATGCCAATCCTGTGGCTTGTGGATACACCCAATCGTTATAATAATTACATTGTACCTTTAACACCAGTCAAAATTCTGTGCGCGAAACCTCATTAATGGCAGATAAAATCTCTTTTATTTTTGTAGATTTACACGCCAAACACCTTAATTTGAGATGACGCCCGCGCTGAGCTTGTAGTAATGTAGTCAGGCAAAATTCAATCCCATCGCATCACCGAGTCTCGCCATGACATCAGAATCACACACAATGTTTGAATCGCCAGCAATCTGCCCACTGGATTGCGCTGACACCTGCAGCTTAAAAATCAGCGTCAGTGACAATAAGGTTGAAAAGGTGCGAGGGAGCGATGACAACCCCTTTACCCAGGGCAAAATATGCGCAAAGGTCGTTTCCGGGCTACCCGAACAAATTCATGGCAAAGATCGACTCCTCAAACCGATGAAACGTGTTGGCCCTAAAGGGCCCGGATCACACTTTGAAGCCATCACCTGGTCTGCGGCGCTGGATATTGTGCATACACAATTCAAACAACAGATTGAACAATTCGGCCCTCAGTCTATTGTGCCCATGAGCTATGGTGGACCCATGGGGCTGCTTGCCGGCGGATCCATGGACAAACGATTTTTTAATCAATTGGGCGCCCGCCAAATTAATAGCACTCCCCTGTGCGCAGGTGTTTCTGATGCGGCTTACGGTAGCCTCTTTGGCGAATCCACGGGTATCAAACATGAGGAGCTGGGCGCCTCAAAACTTATAGTGATATGGGGTAACAATATAAGCACCTGCAACCTGCATCTCACAAAAGTCATCCGCAAAGCGCAAAAAGGCGGCGCCAAACTCGTGGTCATAGACCCCAAAAAGACCCGCATCGCTAAGGGGGCCGATTTACATTTAGACTTGCGCCCGGGAACTGATGTGGTACTGGGATATGCACTAGCTGCAGAGATTCAACGACAAGGAGGCTTAGACAAACCTTTTTTAGAAATGCACGTTAATGGCTGGGAAGCCTACCTCAAAGAAGCCAATAAATATTCCCTCGAGATGGCAGCGGAAGTCTGTGAACTACCACTGGAAACCATTCGTCAATTTGCTCAGTACTGGTGTGACATCAAACCTGCCGGAATGAACATCGGCGTTGGCCCTGAAAGAAACCGAAACGGAGGCTCGGGTATTCGAACAGCGTTGGCACTGCCCGTATTAACCGGAAATTTTGGCGGCGAAGGTGCTGGTGTGTGCAATGTATCCGGGTTCTTTCCGCTCAATTCCGACGTGCTTTCACGGGAAGATTTAAGACAGGAAGATTCAGAGGAGCTCAGCATCCTGGACATACCGGACCGAATACTCGATAGCAGTGCCGACGTCGGTGAAACGCCCATTAAAAGCCTGTTTATTTATAATCACAACCCTGTGGCAGTACATCCAATGCAGGACCGAATGCAGCAAGCACTGTCATATGAAGATCTGTTTATTGTGGGGTGTGACATCACCATGACCGACAGCATGGCCTATGCAGACATCCTGCTCCCCGCCTCCAGCCATTTGGAATACGGCGATATCTATGAGTCCTATGGGCACTCGTTTTTGCAAAAATCTCACCCGGTCCTAGACTCTGTTGGCGAATCACTTCCCAATACTGAAATTTTCCGACAACTCGCTCAGCGCTTTGGTTTCGACGATCCACTATTCAGCGAATCTGACGAATCAATGATGGCTCAGGTGATTGACCTTGAGCACGAGGCAATGCAGGGTCGTAAACTCTCTGAACTGACAAGCCATACCCCGATAGATTGTAGTATCGACACCAAAGGCAACGCCAAGCCCTCGCTCCTCAGAGGTCAGTTGCCTTTGACCCCAAGTGGAAAAATTGAGTTATTCAGTTATGAACTAGAACGACAAAACGGATTAGGCCTGCCGCAATGGCACCCCCCCAGCAAAAACTATGACTTTATTTTGGTAAGTCCGAGCTCTGAAAAACGAACCAACTCTACCTTTGGCAATGTGACGGGCCACAATACAGATGTTGTGTTAGGCATGAATCCCGCCGACGCCGAGCAGCGAAAGTTGACTAGCGGCCAAGCAGTGCGAGTCTATAACGCGCAGGGAGAACTTGTCTTACCACTTGAGCTCAACGAAGACATTAAACGAGGGACGGTCTACACACCTAAGGGGGCCTGGCTCAACTCTGCGCCCCACACAATCAATGTGCTGGTGCCTGCTCACAAGGCGGATATTGCCGGTGGCGCCTGCTATAACGACACTCAGGTTAATGTCGCAATTTATGAACAATAATTCATTTTAAGTTTGTCCACAGAATGTGTGGATAAGTCTGTGCGTAATGCTTGGGCAAGCCAATCAATCGCCCTATTTGGCAGCGTTGTCTAATATAGAACAAATATTGAACAGTTTTAAAAATTGATTGCTTTTCAATGACTTAGATAAGTCAATATTGATTTGCCATGAAATGAAAAAAAATGGAGAAAAAAGGCGCCGGCAAAAATCGTATGTGTATAAGAATGTAAAAAGAAGGAGCGGCCACTAACCTGCACCGCCCCAAATTGTGTTTTTACCTCTAATTAATTGAGTGCTTTTGCCCGTTTACGCCACTCATGTAACAAAGGCTCGGTATACCCACTAGGCTGTGTGCGACCTTCAAAAATAAGCTCTGACGCGGCTTTGAAGGCTGGCCCGTCTAAATCGGTCGCCATTGCTTTATACGCTGAGTCTCCCGTATTTTGCTCATCCACAACCTGAGCCATACGCTTGAGCGTTTCTTCAACTTGTTCGGAGTCACAAATTCCGTGCTGCAACCAATTGGCAATATGCTGACTGGATATACGCAGAGTGGCACGATCCTCCATTAATCCGACATTGTTAATGTCGGGCACCTTCGAACAGCCCACGCCCTGATCAACCCAGCGCACTACGTATCCCAAAATCCCCTGGGCATTATTGTCTAGCTCCGCCTGAATCGTATCAGCGCTGAGCGTTCGCCCAGACTCCATTAAAGGAATGGTGAGAATGTCTTCAACTTTGGCCGAGGCCCTGGACTTGATGACGTCTTGCTGTTCAAACACATTGACCTGATGATAATGGGTGCTGTGAAGTGCTGCCGCGGTAGGAGATGGCACCCATGCGGTAGTAGCACCCGACTGAGGGTGAGCAATTTTTTGTATCAACATTCCCGCCATTTCATCGGGCATGGCCCACATACCCTTACCGATTTGCGCTTTGCCCTGCAGCCCGCAAGCCAAACCAACATCGACGTTCCAGTTTTCGTAACTATTGATCCATGCCTGTTGTTTCATTTCCGCCTTCGGCACCATGGCACCCGCCAACATGCTTGTATGAATTTCATCGCCGGTTCTATCGAGAAAACCGGTATTAATGAACACCAGACGTTCACTCGCGGCTCTAATACACTCTTTTAAATTAACGGTGGTTCTGCGCTCTTCATCCATTATCCCTACTTTCAGAGTATTCCGGGGTAGATTCAGCACCTCTTCAATTCGTTCAAACAGCGTGGTCGTGAAGGCAACTTCTTCTGGCCCATGCATTTTAGGCTTTACAATATAAAGGCTGCCGGTACGCGAGTTGCGCAGCTGATTTTGGCCCTTGATGTCGTGAATCGCCGCCAGGCTGGTCATCATTCCATCCAAAATACCTTCTGGCACTTCGTTGCCGTCTTTATCCAGTACTGCATCAATTGTCATCAGATGCCCTACATTGCGAACAAACAGCAAACTTCTGCCAGGCAAGTTTAATTCGCCACCACCCACACCGGTATATTGACGATCCGAATTAAGCTTCCGCACGATAGAACGCCCGGCTTTTTCAACATTTTCCTGCAGATTACCCTGCATAAGACCCAGCCAGTTGCGATAAACCTCAACCTTGTCCTCTGCGTCCACTGCCGCAACAGAGTCTTCACAATCGATGATGGTTGTGATGGCCGCCTCTACCAACAGGTCTTTTACATTTGCCGGGTCCGTCTTGCCGATGGCGTTTTCGGCATCGATTTGGATTTCAATATGAAGACCGTTGTTTTTGAGCAAAATGCTGGCGGGATAAGCGGGATCGCCTCGATAGCCAATGCATTTCTCAGGCGACTGAAGTGTTGTTTCACCGCCGTCTTTTAAGCCTACCAACAAATTGCCATCGCTGACGGTGTAACTGTTTGCGTCTGAGTGTGAAGCCTCTACCAGTGGCGCGGCGTCATCCAAATGTTTGCGGGCAAACGCAACCACCTTTGCCCCCCTAACCGGGTTGTAGGCCCCAGCCTTTTCGGCGCCACCTGCTTCGCTGATCGCGTCTGAGCCATACAGCGCATCATATAAACTTCCCCAACGAGCGTTTGCAGCGTTCAAGGCAAAGCGGGCATTTTTTGCAGGAACAACCAACTGAGGACCCGCCTGCGCGCAGATCTCTGTATCCACATTCTCTGTGGTAATGGCAAAGTCAGGGCCCTCCGGCAATAAATACCCGATGTCTTGCAAAAATGCTTTATAGGCAGCCTGGTCATTGGCTTTACCGCGGTTGGCATCATGCCAATCGTCGATTTGTGTTTGAAGCGACTCTCTCTTTTCCAGCAGGGCTTTATTAACTGGCCCCAGGTCGGAGAGTATTGACTCAAAACCCGCCCAGAACGCGTCCGGGTCTACGCCGGTACCAGGAATAATGTCGTTAACAACGAGGTCGTGGAGTTGGCTTGCAATCTGAAGCCCTCCTTTTTGAATGCGCTTAGTCATTGAGCTGCCCTGTATGGTATCTGTGTTAAAAATTTGCTTTTGTCACCCCTGAGTTTTCTGGGCACTCAGTGGGCGACCGAAGGCCCGTATTATCCCGGGCAAAAGCAGTTTAGAGAGTCCTTATTGATTAAACTAATCAATAGTTAAAATACTCACTATAAATCTGATGAATAGTTTTGTCTCGTAAGTGAATCTGTCTTTTGGTCTGCGATTCCGCTTAACAGAACGTCACATCCCCTTGGCAACATCGGAAATTAGACGCCTCATCCACTGATGTGCCGGGTTGTGTTGCAACAGAGGGCTCCAGGCCATTTTCAACTCAAACGCAGGGATGTCAAAGGGAGGCGTTTTAATGACAACCCTGGGATTATCCTTCTGCAACTGCGCGGCCTTGCTTGGGATTGTAACAACCAAATCCTTCTGCTCTGCCAATAGCATAGCGGCCTGATAATGGCGCGTAAATACCGTAATGTTGCGTCTGCGCCCCTGCTTGCCTAACACTTCATCAACCCAACCCAGGCGTTGAACATCGTGTGGGTTCATGCCCACACCAACACCCATACCCGTTTTGCTGACCCAAACATGTTGAGCCCTCAAATAAGAGTCGAGATTAAAGTCATCAAGAATGGGATTGTCCACACTCAATATGCAAGAGAAACTGTCTTTCCAAATATCTTTCTGGTGAAACGATTGCGGCATACTATCAAAGCGGTTGATAACCATATCAACTTTACCCTGCTCCACATCCAGAAAACTGACATCACTGGGTGTCATAATGTCGAGAATAATGCCGGGGGCAACTTCCCGTAAATGCTTTAGCAGTTGAGGAATCAGGGTTGATTCCGCGTAGTCACTCGCCATGAACCGAAAGACTCGGGTAGACTCCGACGCCTTGAATTCTGTTTGAGGCTGTACCGCCTTATCAATAGTTGCCAATACATCCCTGACTGTGGGCTGTAGTGCCAATGCTCTTTCTGTGGGCGTCATGCCTTCACTGGTTCTTATTAATATCGGATCTTCAAATAGCTCCCGCAGACGCCGCAAACCATTACTCATGGCAGGCTGGGTCAAACCCAGATGACTGGCAGCTTTGGTGACATTGCGCTCTCTTAACAAGACATCTAGATAGACCAGTAAATTCAGATCAATTCGACCAACATTCATAGATAGGCTCCCAATAGAGGCTCAGGCAGTGTCTCGGCGAGGACTATTTATATACTAAATACCAAAAATAAGCACCATTTATTTCAATTATGTGCGGGCAAGGTCTAGTATGTACTCATTAGATCAACAACTACCAAGTCAGAAGGAAATACCATGTCAGATTACGCAAAAGACATCGATGCAGTTGCAAGCGCGACGGCCGCCCAAGGCACAGCCTGGAATGCCATCAACCCAGAGTACGCAGCAAGAATGCGCGCCCAGAATCGATTCAAGACCGGCCTTGATATTGCCAAGTACACCGCCGATATTATGCGCGCCGACATGGACGCCTATGACGCAGACTCCTCTAAGTACACACAGTCTCTAGGTTGCTGGCACGGTTTTATTGGTCAGCAGAAGCTGATTGCCATTAAGAAGCACTTCGGCACAACTAAGCAAAAGTACCTGTACCTGTCAGGCTGGATGGTTGCCGCTCTGCGTTCTGAGTTTGGTCCACTTCCCGATCAGTCAATGCACGAAAAAACCTCTGTGGCTGGTTTGATCGAAGAACTGTACACCTTCTTACGCCAGGCGGATGCCCGTGAACTTGGTGGTTTGTTCCGTGAACTGGACGCCGCCGAAGGTGCCGACAAACAAGCGGTACAAGACAAAATAGACAACTTTGAAACCCACGTTGTGCCGATTGTTGCTGATATTGACGCAGGTTTTGGTAACGCTGAAGCCACCTATCTGATGGCTAAGCAAATGATTGAAGCCGGTGCTTGCTGCATACAAATCGAAAATCAGGTGTCTGATGAGAAGCAGTGTGGCCACCAGGACGGTAAAGTTACCGTTCCCCACGAAGATTTCCTCGCCAAGATCCGTGCCGTTCGTTACGCTTTCCTCGAGCTGGGCATCGACAATGGCGTTATCGTAGCGCGTACCGATTCATTGGGCGCAGGCCTGACCAAACAAATCGCCGTGACCAATGAGCCAGGCGACCTGGGTGATCAGTACAACAGCTTCCTTGACGTTGAAGAAGTCTCTGCAGACAACATGAACAATGGCGACGTTGTGATCAAGCAAAACGGCAAGCTGGTTCGCCCCAAGCGCCTGCCTTCTAACTTGTTCCAGTTCCGCAAAGGAACAGGCGAAGACCGCTGTGTACTGGACAGCATCACCTCGCTTCAAAATGGCGCCGATCTGATCTGGATTGAAACTGAGAAACCCCATGTCGGCCAAATTGGCGGAATGGTTAACCGGATTCGCGAAGCGGTTCCCAATGCAAAGCTGGTCTACAACAACAGCCCTTCTTTTAACTGGACACTGAATTTCCGTCAGCAAGTATTTGATGCAATGAGTGCGGAAGGCAAAGATGTTTCTGCCTACGATCGCGATAAACTGATGAGTGAGCAGTACGATGAGAGTGAACTCGCCATTGAAGCCGACAACCGTATCCGTACGTTCCAGGCTGACTCAGCCCGCGAAGCTGGCATATTCCACCACTTGATCACACTGCCCACTTACCACACTGCGGCACTATCTACCGACAACCTGGCTAAGGAATACTTTGGCGAGCAGGGAATGTTGGGCTATGTTGCCGGCGTTCAGCGTAAAGAGATTCGTCAGGGCATCGCCTGTGTTAAACATCAAAACATGTCAGGTTCTGACATGGGTGATGATCACAAAGAATACTTTGCGGGTGAAGCGGCACTGAAA
>CAJWCA010000193.1 GCA_913020395.1 uncultured Cellvibrionales bacterium
CCACAATAACGAGAGTAAAACAGACCAACTGAAAAAGTAGCGGGCTCTCTCCTCCATATTTTCCACTGATCATAATCGGGAAATGCCAGACGGCCCAGATCACGCCAACAAACAGTGAGACCTGGTTGGGGCTATATTTTTCCAACAACCGTGGTGTTAGGTAACCACGCCAACCAATTTCTTCGCCCAGCGCCGATCGCCCGGAGAAATAACTGCCCTCCAGGATCATTAACAGCATCGGCCACATAGCCAACTGAGTAATAAAATTAGACTCAAAACCCGCAAATCCACCGAGTGATAATTGCCAGATCAAACCATAAACAATGGATAACTCAAGGATGGGATACAAGTAACTCAATAACAGATACCCGGGTTTTGTAGGTAACCAGCCAAAACCCGCAATCGTTCTGCGGAAACAGAGGCTAGTTACGATAGAAGCGATCCCCGGGCACCACATTAGCCAGAAAAACAACCAGCCTGGCTCCTCAACTGAGGCGATTTGATAATAGAAATAGCAGCTAAAGGCAAAGGTTAACACAAGGAAAAAGAGAATCTCTTTTTCGAGACTTGCCGATTCGCCCATCAGTTTTTTAAATAACAAGGCCTCACCACTGATTAGTTATTGAACAATGACAAACAGTTCACACATTCCTGCGGGTCCTTCCTCTTGGAATAGGATCCAACTCATGATCATACTAGGAGGGTTGTCATAGCCTCGCAACTCCCTTCATCCCTCTATTCACTCAACTGCTCCCATGTGCCGACACCTTCGCTTGCAAGGGTAATAAAAGCCAATAAAATCAGTATCTTCGTAAAATGGAGATGGACCATGAAAAAACTCTTTGGCCTGCTGAGCTGCCTATTTTTTAGCCTGCCGACTAATGCGGTCACCCAGTTGGATGACGTTAAGTCTTTCACGCTCAACAATGGCATGACGATATTAGTGCTAGAAGACCACTCCATACCCAATGCCAACATGTACCTGTTTTGGAAGGTTGGGTCTCGCAATGAATATCCAGGCATAACAGGTCTGTCCCATTTCTTTGAGCACATGATGTTCAATGGCTCAAAAAAATATGGCCCAAAGCAATTCGACCGTGTGATGGAAGCTGCTGGTGGTGCCAATAACGCCTACACCACCGAGAATATCACCGCCTACACCGACTGGTTCCCCTCCAGCGCCCTGGAAACCATTTTTGATTTAGAGGCAGACCGCATCGCTCACCTCTCTATCGATGCTGCAATGGTAGAAAGTGAACGTGGCGTGGTGACTTCCGAGCGAAGCACGGGCCTGGAAAACTCTAACTTCAGGAAATTACATGAAGAAGTTAAAGGCACGGCCTTTCGCGCTCACCCATACAGCTGGGGAGTGATTGGACACCAGTCAGACATTGACAACTGGTCTCAACAGGATCTTGAGAGCTATTATAAAACCTATTACGCACCCAACAACGCACTTGTGGTAATAGCCGGTGATGTGACTTTGCCTCAGGTAAAAAAGCTGGCGAAGCAATACTTTGAGCCGATACCCGCCCAACCCGAACCCCGAAAAGTGCATACCGTTGAACCCGAGCAACTGGGCGAGAGAAGAGTCTACGTACAAAAACCCTCTGTTTCATCAGCCAACATTCTGATGGGTTTTCATACCCCCTCTACCCAACATAAAGATTACTACCCTTTGGCCATGCTCGCGGCCATACTCGGTGAGGGTGAAAGCTCCAGGCTCTATCGCAGCCTAGTTGATCAACAGCAATTAGCCACGCAGGTTTTCACCTACCTGCCCGAATCCTTTGATCCAAACTTGTTTTATATCTACGCAACGGCTGCCGGTGAAACTCAATCAACGGCACTCGAACGGGCGATGATTACAGAAATTAATGACATCATTGAAAACGGCGTGGAAGAAAAGGCACTCACCAAAATCAAGAACATTGCTCAAGTAGATTTTCATCGAACACTGTCAACAATAAATGGCAAAGCAGACACCCTGGGCACATACGCCCTGTTTTTTGGCGGGCACGGAAAGATGTTTACCGCCATTGAAGATATGGAAAAAGTGTCTGTCGCCGACATTCAACGTGTGGCAGCAAAGTATTTAGTTAAATCCAATAGAACAGTGGGCGTGCTTGCCGCTCAAAAAGACAGTGCCATAGGAGACTTGTAAGATGCGTAATTCAATACTCGGCCTTTGTGGCCTGCTGGCATTCGTAAGCCAGTTGAGCCAAGCAGCCTTTTCTCTTCCTGACTACGAGAAGTTAACACTAGAGAACGGCTTAACCGTTTATTTGATGCAGCAGGACGAAGTGCCGCTCATCAGCCTCCACATGGTTAGCAAGGCGGGAGCAATCAACGACGGCCAACATAATGGCCTGGCCAGCCTGAGCGCCGCAGCCTTTGGCTTTGGCAGTGGTAAACACAGTAAAAATGAAGTTGAAGATCTACTGGCATTTCACGGTGCCGAGCTCAACACAGACGTTAACTTAGAATATACAAGTGCAAAGCTATCCATTGCCAGTAAAGATACTGCCACCCTTTTACCTTTGTTTCGCGATTATGTACTGAAGCCTCAATTTGACTCGGCGGAATTTGAAAAGGCTAAAACCCGGCATATCAACCTGCTCAAACAAAATCGTGAACAACCCAGGCAAATCATTAATAGCGCTTTTAACCAGCTATATTATCGAGACCACCCCTACGGCTCTCCCCTGGAAGGTGAGGTTAAAACTGTTCAGGAGATTAAATTAGAACAGTTAAAAGCGTTTCATAAACAATTCTACTCCGCAAATAACAGCGCCCTGATTGTGGTTGGCGACTTCAACGAAGGCGAGATTAAGAAACAAATCACACAGCTATTCTCGGCCTGGCACAGTGGCGACACTTCAAGCCCAAAGCTCAATCACTTTAAAGCACCTGACAGTGCAAAAGTCTGGCTAATCGACAAAGGTGACGCAAGAGAAACAACCTTTATGTTAGGAGGGAAAGGAATTCCGGCCAATCATCCAGACTCTGTCGCCTTGCATGTTATTAATACCATACTGGGGGCTAGATTTACGTCTTGGCTTAACGATGAGCTACGTGTTAATTCCGGCCTGACCTACGGAGCCCGCAGCCGTTTTTACAGTCAGTCGCACACAGGCAGCTTTGCTATATCGACCTTCACCAAAAAAGAGAGCACATTTGAAGCGGTCGATTTGGCTTTAAAAACCTACCACCGCCTGTGGGAAACCGGTATCGATGAAAAGACTCTGGCCTCGGCCAAAGCTTATGTAAAAGGGCAATTCCCCCCTCGCTACGAAACCAGTGAGCAACTGGCTGTGGCTCTCAGCAGAACGTGGTCGCTGGGCCTGGAAGATACCATGATTAATAACTTCCAAGCTGATGTGGACGCACTGGATTTGTCAAAAACCAAAAAGTTGATAGATCTTTATTTTCCCCGGGATCAATTGCAACTGGTACTAGTTGGCGATGCCGAACTCATTCGGGATCAAGCCAAGACCTATGGAGCTTTAAAGGAATCCAGCATCGAGGATTTTTAACCTACCGAATAACATAGGTGACGGGCAGCCAGGCGCTGTTCGTCACACGACCAGCTCCGCAGCCTCATCGTTTTCAATAAGGGCATCATCCGTCAGTAAACTGGCATAGATACCTTCCAACGCCAGTAAGGCCTGATGATTGCCCTGCTCAACTATTTTTCCCTGGTGAAGAACAAGAATGAGATCGGAATGTTTGATCGTACTCAGCCTGTGGGCAATGGCAATAACCGTTCTGTCTTCGAATAAACGCCCTATTGCCTTCTGAATCAGGTTCTCGGTAATAGAATCCACCGAACTTGTGGCTTCATCCAACATCATCACCTGCCCACCTTGGGCGATCGCGCGGGCAAAAGAAATCAACTGTGTCTGCCCAGCCGACAGATTGCTGCCGCTGTTTCTAAGTTCAAACCCATATTGGCTTGGCAGATCTAAAATAAAATCATGGGCATAAACATACTCGGCGGCATCTACAACCGCCTCATCGCTAATTTCTTCGTCTCCCAGGGAAATATTAAATAGGATATTTTCTTCGAACAGAAATACATCTTGTTGCATCAGGGAAAACAAATGCAACATCGATTCCTTAGGAATGCTGGATAGCTCAATCCCATTGAGCAAAATGCTACCTTCATAATCCATATAAACTTTATTCATTAACCGAATGATGGTCGATTTACCTGAACCTGTTGTGCCCACCAGCGCGAGTTGCTCGCCCTTCTTCAGGGTGAAGGACACGTCATCCAGAACGTAGGGGCCAGATTCACCATAACGGAAACGCACCTGTTTGAATTCCAGTGATTCAAAGCTAGTTAAGCGACTCTTCAGTGCATCGCCGGTCAGCAGCTCCCTTCCCTCTTCTTCCAGCGGCTCTACAAAGAGCTCTTCTATATGCTCAAAGGCCGCGAAAGATCGCTGTATAGAAGCTATTTGAGAAGTAAAATCACGAAGGGGAACAAATATCTTTTCCAGGGTATTAATAAAGGCAATGAGTACACCCAGGGTGACAAATCCCTCTAATACTTTTCCCGATCCATACCAGATGATCAAACCGATAGTAATCGTTGTGATGCCCGTGATAATTGAGAATAAAATGGCATCGTATTTATTAGTCTTTAGTTGGGCCCGAACAAATTCATCAGTGTAGGCATGGTATTTCTCTTCAACTTCGTCTTCTGCACCATAAAGTTGAACCGTTTTTATTCCAAGTAAACACTCTTGCAAGAAACCGGTGCCTTTGGCCAGAGACGAGCGAGTAATCACGTACATCTCACGCAGCCGATTACGTACATATTGGGTTAGCACCAACACAGGAGGAAATACGATCAATACAACAAGCGCTAGCTGCCAATTGATAAAAAACATAAATATCAACACGGCCAGTGTATTAATCGAGTCTTTCACCAAACTCAACACACCCAATACAAATGACTCACCTATCGCTTCCAAGTCACTGGTTAAACGAGACAGTGTCACGCCGGTTGGCGTTTTGTCGAAGTAACTGCGGGGCAACTGTAAAATACGTTTAAACAGCGCCATACGAATATCGAACACGGCCCGTTGACCCGTCAGCCGCAGGCAATAGGTATAAATCCCATCGGCAAGATAATTGACAGCTAAAACAACTAACATGGCAGAGATAATGAACATCATGCCGTCAAATTGCCCCAAAGTCAGGTGTTCATCGATAACCTTGATCACCAACCAGGGAAACAGTAGATTCGCCGCTACAGACAAAGGCATCATCGCAAGTCCTGCTATGGCCGTTCTTTTATAGCGCGATGCAAACTGATAGAAATGCTTGAGATAATCTACGTCCAGAGACTTAATCATGCTGCGGTCTCCGACTCATGTTGCTGAAGTTCCCAGGTTTCACGGTAGTAACTCGAGGTCTGCAACAACTCTGAATGAGAGCCACGGGCAATAATCTCGCCTTTGTCTAACACCAAAATGCTGTCCATATATTCCAACGCACTGATTCGATGGGAAACAACCAGTAAACTTTGGTTCTCGATACGACTAAACACCCCCTTGAGAATGGTGCGCTCGGTTTCATAGTCTACGGCGGACAATACATTATCCATAATAATAAGGTCACTGGGTGTTAGTAGCGCCCGCGCGATACTTAAACGCTGTTTCTGACCGCATGATAACATGATGCCTTTTTCGCCCACAAGGGTTTGTTCCTTATCACTGAACCTGAGTATGTCATCACTCAACTGACTTAACTCGAGCACGTGACTCACATCTCGCTCGCCAATCGCTCCGGCACTTCTGTGAGTACCAAAACGTACGTTTTCAGTGATGGTATCGGAAAATAAATAGGGATCCTGGGTGATCGTTCTTACGTAAGAGCGCCAGTCCTGGCGAGACATGTCTGCAATATCAACTCCACCCCAAAATATCTGACCACGATCAACGTCCAAGTGATGATTGAGGCAGTTGACCAAAGTACTTTTGCCGGATCCGATACTACCCAATACACCGACTTTTTCTCCCGCAGCAATTGAGAAACTAATGTTTTTTAGCACCTCGCCGTGATCGCCGGTGGGTTTTTCAGTTTGATCTGCGTCGGCAGATCCGGCCTCGACTGGATAGGAAAAACTCAGATTCCTAACTTCAATAGCAGACCGCTCAAGCGAGGTTCTCCTTTCCTCACTCATGTGCTGCTGGTCGGTCTCAGGAATTTCCTGGTTCAAAATCTTCTGTACACTATCAATACTGATCATGCCCATTTGATAGACCGTAACGATACGCCCAAGATGCATAAGAGGTAGCGCCAACAATACGGAATATGACAAGAAGGCAGTGATCTCGCCAATGGTCAGTTTCTGTTGCAACAAAAAGTATCCACCCAGCCCCAAAATAAGCACTTTCATCAGGTGGTTGGAATAATCCAGAATAGGCATCACAAAGGTCTGTAACTTCGCGATCTTTATGGTGCATTCATATAGGCGCTGATTTACCCGATCAATTTCACGGGTAGCCCAGGGGCCCATCTGTTGATTTTTAATCAAATCGATGCCTGACAGGTAGTTCATGAGCTGTTCTGAGACATCTTGTAGTCGAGTGAGCCGCTCAGTATGTAAACCTCGAAGTTTCCGAAAACCTATCCTGAATATTATGGACGCAATAATAATAGGCACGATGGAATAGAGAGTCAGCTCAGGGGAGATCTTCCACATCCATATGGGAGTGAGAGACAAGGCAAATAATATATTAAAAAGCTGCAAGAAACCCACACCATAAAAGAGGCGGATGCCATTGAGATCGTTATTAATAATGGAAATTAATTTACCTGACGCAAATTGATTATGAAATGTTGAGGGCAATCGATTTAATCGGTGAAATACATCATTTTTTAAGGCCGCCTCGGTAATGCGCCCAGGGTTCAGCGAATAAATTCGAGAGAGAATACGAACAACCACCATCAGCACAGAACAGCCAATGACCCACTTGACGTTTTCAACCAGGTCGACCTGTGAAGCAGCAGACGATTGATTGAGTTGATCGACCGCCAACTGAATATATCGCGGAATTTCAACCTGTAGGTAGTTGACCACAAAAATACAGACAATCGCTACCAGATAGGAATATTTGTTTAATAACAAGTAATGGAGAATAAATCGAGATTTAGTCATCGTGACACTGAGCTCCATCTGGATCGAGCTCATAGCGATCAACGCAGGCTTCGACAATCAATTTCCTCGCATCGCCCTGCTCACTCAGTTGGTTCAGCAACCAGCTGGGAAGGCGGATAGGTTGAGTTTTTATGCCGGGTTTACGGCCGCAGCCGGTCCGCTTGCCACCGTGATCGCAGCAGGCATTCGCCGTTTTTTCTGACATGTGTCGTTCTCATTGGAGGAGGTAACGCTAATCGCGCTTGAATAGTGTACGCTTTTCAAGAAATATATCAAGAGGAGGCTGTAAGCCGCTAGCCCTGTGGCAGCTTATCGTTGCCAGCAGGAAGGAAAAATGCGAATAAAGAGGCAAAAAGCACAAATATGGCTGACAGTGACAGGCAGGCGACAAGACCAGACTGCTGATATACCCAGCCCGACAGCACCGTGCCGCTCAGTCGACCCAGGGCATTCGCCATGTAGTAAAAACCCACATCGAGGGAGACCCCCTCCTCACTGGCGTAACTCACAATGAGATAGCTGTGCAGCGCAGAATTTACCGCAAGAAGCCCAGCAAAACCAATCAGTCCGGCGATCAAGGTCACTTCTGGATTGGCGCCCTGTGATAGCGCCAAAGCGATAGACGCCGGCAGCAATGACAAGGCACCAGCCCACAGACAAGCAGCACGACCACCCGGGGCCCGCCCGTTCTTGGAACGTGTAATGCTGGGTGCAAAACCCTGAACCAAACCATAAGCTATCACCCAGACAGCCAAAAAGCCGCCTACGGACCAATGGCTCCAGCCCAGCTCCGCCATCAAGAAGATTGGCAGCGCAACCACAAACCATACGTCTCTGGCACAAAATAAAAAAAGTCGTGCCGCTGAAAGCAAATTGACGGGTCGACTTTTAGAAAAGAGATCGGAAAATCGTGGTTTTGTTGCTGTTTTTCCAAGGTCCTGCCTGAGCAGAAAAAGACTCGAGATAAACGTGAGGCACAAACAGACAAACATCACGCCGATGGCGCCCCTGAATTCAAACAAGGCCAACAGGCCTGCCCCCAGAAAAAAGCCCGCCCCTTTCAAGGCATTTTTTGACCCCGTCAACATCGACACCCAGCGGTAAAGTGTCGTTTCAGCGCCGCGAGGAACTATTAGTTTGATCGCGCTTTTAGCACTCATTTTGTTGAGGTCTTTGGCAATTCCGGAAATAGCCTGTACCCCCATAACCCACATTTCGGTCAATTGCTCACTGGGCACCAACAAAAGGCTCAGTGCAAGTAATTGCAAAAACAAACCGAGGTTCATGGTTTTATTCAGGCCAAGTCGAGCACCTAACCACCCGCCCACCAAGTTGGTGACCACCCCAAAAATTTCATAAAAGAGAAACAGTAAGGCGATATCTAGTGGGCTAAATCCCAGTGTATGAAAATGTAACAAGACCAACATGCGCAGCGCACCATCGGTCAATGTAAACATCCAGTAATTCCCGGTGACGACAAGGTATTGACGAAT
>CAJWCA010000194.1 GCA_913020395.1 uncultured Cellvibrionales bacterium
TGGATCATGGTGAGGTAGTGGGATTGGGGAAACACAGTGAACTGGTGGAAAGCTCACCGCTTTATCGTCGTTTAGCGGAGCTTCAATTTCAGGACAAACCGGCGACGGAAACAGAGGGTGTGATCGCAGAAGGCGATACACACCCTATCGAGGTCTAAGCAACAAACGCGCGCGCGTTGCGGAATAAGCGCAACCACGCGCCGTCTTCCGACCACTCATCCGGACTCCAGGAGTTGGTCACATTTCTAAATACCCGCTCCGGGTGCGGCATCATGATGGTGGCGCGGCCGTCTAGACTGGTGACACTGCTGATCCCCATGGGCGAGCCATTGGGGTTCGCAGGATAGGCTTCAGTCGGCAGAATATTGTTATCCACAAAACGCAAAGCCACCTGACCACTCTCGTTAAAAGCCTGCAAGGCTTGTTTGCTGGCAAACTCCGCATGACCTTCACCGTGGGCAACCGCGACAGGCATATGAGAACCCGCCATACCTTGAAACAAAACAGAATTGGATTCTTGTACCTGCACCAAACTTGCACGCGCTTCAAACTGCTCTGAAACGTTACGCACAAAACGCGGCCAGTGGTCTGCACCTGGAATCAGATTTTTCAAATTTGACATCATCTGGCAGCCATTACACACACCCAATGTGAAAGTCTCTTCACGATTGAAGAAACCCTCAAATTGATCGCGTGCACGTTCGTTAAACAAAATGCTTTTTGCCCAACCTTCACCGGCACCCAGTACATCGCCATAAGAGAAACCACCACAAGCGGCAATGCCCTTGAAGTCTTCAAAACCGACACGCCCAGAGATGATGTCACTCATGTGCACATCGACCGCAGAAAAACCGGCGCGATCAAACGCTGCGGCCATTTCCACATGGCCGTTAACACCCTGCTCTCGCAAAATCGCGATAGTCGGCCGCACGCCGCTATTGATGAAAGGCGCGGCCACATTGTCGTTCTGGTCGTAACTCAGGCCCACATTCAGGCCGGGGTCTTGACTCAAAATGGTATCAAATTCCTGTTGGGCACAATCTGCGTTGTCTCGAAGAGACTGGATGCGATAACTGGTTTCCGACCACAGCACCTGCAAAAATGACCGAGCCTGATCAAAGATCACTTCGCCACTGTTTTCGATACGAATTAAATCTTCGTCGTTCAGCTCACCGAGCTTTGAAACATAACCTTCCAGTCCCGCTTCGTTGAAGCGCGCCATCACCGCGCGGGTATCTTCCCGGCGCGTTTGAATCACTGCCCCCAGTTCCTCACTGAACAACAGAGCCAGCGCATCGTCTTCAGCTATATGCAAATCGACACCACAGTGGCCCGCAAAGGCCATCTCAACCACCGTGGCAAACAATCCACCGTCACCGCGATCGTGGTAAGCCAAAATCTGTTCATCCTCTAAACACGCTTGCATGGTGTTAAAAAAGACTTTCAGGTCTTCTGCACTGTCGACATCGGCGGGCACTTCACCCACCTGATTGTAAACCTGAGCCAGAATTGAAGCACCGAGTCGGTTTTTGCCGCGACCGAGGTCGATGGCAATCAAATCCGTCATACCCAGATCGGTACGCAACTGGGGCGTAACCGTTTTGCGCACATCTTTAACCGGCGCAAAGGCGGTGATCACAACCGACATGGGAGAGGTGACAACTTTGTCTTCACCATTTTCCTGCCAGGCCGTGCTCATGCTCATAGAGTCTTTGCCCACTGGAATGGTAATGCCCAAAGCTGGACACAATTCCATGCCGATCGCCTCTACCGTGCGATACAGTTTTTCATCTTCGCCTTTGTGTCCCGCCGCACACATCCAGTTCGCCGACAGTTTAACGTCTTGCAAGGCGCCAATGCGTGTCGCGGCGATATTGGTTAAGGCCTCACCAACAGCCAAGCGGCCCGAGGCAGGGGAATTCAACAGGGCAACGGGCGTTCTCTCGCCCATGCTCATCGCTTCGCCCGCATAGGTATCATATGCAGTGGTGGTCACTGCACAGTCGGCCACAGGCACTTGCCAGGGGCCTACCATTTGGTCCCGGGCAACCATACCGGTGATGGAGCGGTCGCCAATGGTGATCAAGAATTTCTTGCTGGCCACCGCGGGGTGTTTTAATACCCGTTCGGCCGCTTCATTGATGTTGAGTTCTGCGGTAAAAAACTTGTTGGTCAGCGGCAGATGTTTTTCCGCTGTGCGGTGCATTTTAGGCGCTTTGCCAAACAACACCGACATGGGTAAATCCACAGGCATGTTGTCGAAGTGACGATCACTCAGGCTTAAGTGTTTTTCTTCAGTCGACTCACCCACCACGGCATAGGGGCACCGTTCACGCTGACAGATTGTTTCAAACTGTGCCAGATCACTTGGCTGCACTGCCAATACATAACGCTCTTGAGATTCATTACACCAGATAGCCAGTGGGCTCATGCCCGGCTCATCATTGGGCACATTGCGCAATTCAAACTTACCGCCACAGCCGCCATCTTTTACCAACTCAGGAAATGCGTTAGACAGACCGCCCGCACCTACATCGTGAATAAAGGCAATCGGGTTTTTATCGCCCAGCTGCCAACAGGCATCAATCACTTCCTGGCAACGGCGTTCTATTTCAGGGTTCTGACGCTGAACTGAAGCAAAATCGAGATCTTCACTGGAGCTGCCCGAGGCCATGGAAGATGCCGCACCGCCACCCAAACCAATTTGCATGGCCGGACCACCCAATACAATTAAATGGGCACCTGGGGAAAACTCAGGTTTATCAACATGGTCTTCGCGAATATTACCGTAGCCGCCCGCCAACATAATCGGCTTGTGATAACCGCGGCGCTCGCCATCAAAATCACCTTCAAAGGTGCGGAAATAACCACAGAGATTGGGGCGTCCAAACTCATTGTTGAACGCGGCACCGCCGATGGGGCCTTCAATCATAATATCCAGTGCGGTAACAATGCGCTCGGGTTTGCCGTAAGGCTGCTCCCAGGGTTGTTCATAACCCGGGATATTCAAGTTAGAGACGGTGAAGCCAGTCAAACCCACTTTAGGTTTGGAGCCGCGCCCTACCGCACCTTCATCGCGAATTTCACCACCGGAGCCGGTGCCTGCGCCAGGAAACGGTGCAATCGCTGTCGGGTGGTTATGGGTTTCCACCTTCATTAAAAGATGAATGTTTTCCTGGCTGTAGCCGTATTGTTTGCTTTCGGGGTCAGGATAAAAGCGCCCTGCGGTGCTGCCTACGACCACTGCGGCATTGTCAGAATAAGCTGACAACACATTCTCACCACCGAGCTCGTTGGTATTTTTGATCATTTTGAAAAGCGAGAAATCCTGATCTTTGCCATCCAGCGTCCAGGAGGCATTAAAGATCTTGTGGCGACAGTGCTCAGAGTTGGCCTGGGCAAACATCATCAGCTCAACATCATTTGGGTTGCGGCCTAATTCTGTGAAGGCGGCGACCAGGTAATCAATTTCGTCTTCTGCCAAAGCCAGGCCGAGCTCACCGTTGGCAAGTGCCAGGGCTTGGCGACCGCCATTCAAAATGTCGACGGGCAAGAGCGGTGCCGGTGCATGACTCGCAAACAGGCTGTCTGCCTGTTCAAAATTCTCTAATACGGTTTCTACCATGCGGTCGTGCAGCAGCTCAGAAAGTTGTTTTTTCTGTGAGGCAGAAAATTCACCCTTCACATAATAAACCGTGCCACGCTCCAGGCGTTGAATGTTGTGCAGGCCACTGCTGTGGGCAATATCGGTCGCCTTTGAGGACCAGGGGGATATTGTGCCTTGGCGCGGAACCACCAGATAGCTGTCTCCGTGAGTATCACGTCTGTCGATACTGGGGCCATAAGTCAGAAGCTTGTCCAAAACAGCTTGATCGCTGTCACTCAAATCGCCCTCAACATGGGCAAAATGGACAAATTCAGCATAGACCTCAGTGACTGTGGGCACAGTAAGCTGAAGGGTGGCCAGGAGTTTTTGCAGTCTAAAGTCGGAAAAAGCAGGAGCACCACGCAGGGTTAGCATCGCTAGATATCGCCTCAACATTTTTTGGGGGGTGGTCGAAAAGGCCGCTATTGTACTTGATATCTTTCAGGCTTACAGCCCTTAGAATGGCAAAGTTTGACTATACTTGGATTGAGTCAATAAAAGGTTTGAGGGGGCTTGACGCTGAGCTGAGCCAACGCCCTTTAATACCGCGGCTTACAGCCAAATCGCTCAAAAAAGACTCAATTGCTACTACAAATTTAAGAGAAAAACAAGCTAGTGCTCAGGGACCATCCCGTATAAAATTGCACAAAATTTGTTCGATAAACACTATATATAATGCAATTTTTATAACCAGACACTATATATAGTGAAAACAGATAGAAAACCGGAGCCCAGCAATGGCCTTGATGCCAGCCAGTACAGTGTATAGAGCGATTGCTCGTCAGGTGTTACGCCTGGCGGTGGCAACGGCTGTGCTCGGCTGTTCCGCACTCCTGGTGGGCAGCCGCAGCCCCAGCGAACTGGAGCGGGTGCTGGCACAAGGTGAACTGAATGTATTGGCCCGCAACGGTTCTACCACCTATTACGTGGGTAAATCTGGCTATACGGGCTTTGAATACACACTTAGCAAGGCCTTCGCTAAAAAGCTGGGTGTGGAGCTGGTGATTAACAAAACCGACAGTCTTGCCGATATTCTCGACTCTCTAGAGGAACCCGCCTACCACCTGGGTGCGTCCGGCCTGACCATCACTGAACAGCGCAGTCAGCAAGTCATGTTCTCTGAGCCCTATATGGATGTGACCCAACAAGTCTTGTACCGACGAGGTCAGGCTCGACCCAAAACCCCCGCAGACCTGATTGGCAAAGATATTCTGGTTATTGCCAACTCTGCACACGCCGATCATCTGCGCACCCTAAAAAGACATTTCCCGGCACTGACCTGGCGCGAGCAGGCAGATATTGAAATGATTGACCTGATTTCCATGGTCAACAACGGCACCATCGAACATACCATTGTGGATTCCAATGCGTTTATTGTGAGTCAGAATACCTATCCCAGGGCCCAAGTCGCCTTCGATGTAGCAGGTGTGCAGAAACTAGCCTGGGCCTTTCCTAAACAAAAGGACATGAGCCTCTATAAAGAAGCACAGAAGTTTTTTGCTGAAATAAAGTTGAACGGCCAGCTTCAGACCATCACTGAGCAGTATTACAGCGTGGAAGACAATATGAACCAGGGCGGTGCCCTGCTGTTCGCCAACCGGATCGAGTCTCGCCTGCCCAAGTGGGAGCCATATCTACAAGATGCCGCAGAGCAGTTTGATTTGGAGTGGAGCTTGCTCGCCGCCATCAGTTATCAAGAATCACACTGGAATGCCCGGGCCCGCTCTAGAACGGGAGTCAGAGGACTGATGATGCTGACTCAGGTCACGGCAAAAGAAATGGGTGTGACTAATCGCCTCGACCCCAAACAAAGCATTTTTGGCGGCTCCCGGTATTTCCGTAAAATCTTCGATAGGATTCCCAAGGATATCCAGGGCCCCGACCGGGTATGGCTGGCCTTAGCGGCCTATAACGTGGGTTACGGCCACTTGGAAGACGCCCGAATTATTACCGAAAGAATGGGCGATGATCCGGATAAATGGAGCGACGTGAGTGAGCACCTGCCTAAATTGGCCAAGCGCATTTATTATAAAAAAACCAAACACGGTTATGCCCGCGGGTGGGAGCCGGTGAAATACGTTCAGAACATTCGCAATTATTATAATGTGTTGAGCTGGCACGAGCAGATGGGACAAAAACAAATCATTATTGCCGCGCGAACCGCTGATGAATCTCCAACGTTTAGCCCGGTGACCTTGAAACCCACCGCCAGTACTTCCAGCGCATTTATTCCTCTGTAAACGGGCGTAGAAAATTACCCTTCAGGATCTGATGCCTGTAATTTTTGTTGCTTTTTAAGGGCCCTGCGCCGCTTAAAAAAAGAACTGATTCTATCGCTACACTCCTGCGCCAACACACCCCCTTCATAGCTCACCCGGTGATTGAGATTGTCTCGATCTAACAGTTGGCCATTACTCAGAACAACCCCCGCTTTGGGTTCCGGTGCGCCAAAAACCAAGCGCTGCACACGGGCATGTACGATAGCGCCCGCACACATTGTGCAGGGCTCAATCGTGACATAAAGCGTGCAATCAGACAGTCGGTAATTGTCGAGCTGTGTGGCGGCATCGCGCAGGGCAATGATCTCAGCGTGGGCGGTGGGGTCACAGCCGCTGATAGGGCGATTCCAGCCCCGGCCAATTATTTTGTCCTCACAAACAATCACTGCGCCCACGGGCACTTCACCTGCCGCTTCCGCCTCTTCGGCCAGCTCAAGTGCGGCCTCCATAAATTGCTGGTCCAGCTCAGTGGCCATGGTGACGATAGACTCTAATCATAAATTCTGCTCGAGTGGAAAAACGCGTGAGCTTTTCCAGTGCCTCCTTGGCTTTGCGATCACCCTTCCAGACAAAGGGTGTCATCGCCAACAGGTGTCGGATACTTTCATTATCTTCCAAGTGTAGGTCAAAACCGACGGGCACTTCCCGCTCACACACAAAACCTTCGGGCACCGGTGGAAGTTCGTGAACTTTGGGTGTTTGATAGAGTGCTTCTTTCAAAGAAAATAAATGATTTGCACCCGGCACAACCAGCACAAAAGTGCCTTCCGGTGTTAATACCCGCTGCACTTCAGCAATATCGCCCGGCGCAAACACGCGCAACAGAAGATCAACAGATGCATCCATTACGGGCAAGTGAAAACTACTCGCAACAGAAAAGTTGACGTGCTCCCGCAGAGTTTTGCTGGCCATTCGCACAGCTTCTTTGGAAATATCCAGACCAAAAACAGTGAGTTCAGATTCGGTGTTAATGGTTTTCAGATACTGCTGCAGGTAATAACCTTCGCCACAGCCGCAGTCCAGCAGCGTCTTGGGTTGGAGAGATTGAATAACTTGATTGAGCGCCTTGGACAGCGGCAGAAAAGCACCGGCCTCTAAAAAAGCACGCCGGTGTATCATCATTTCCCGGGTATCGCCGGGCTCTGCTGTCCGTTTTTGGTTGGCCAGCAGTAAATTGACATAACCCTCTTTGGCACAGTCGAAGCTGTGCCCCTGATCACAGCGCCAGCTGCGATCTTGCTTGACCAAGTGTGCAGAGCACACCGGACAAGACCAGATCACTCATCACCCACATAGGCAAAACGAGGGACCATACGGCCCTCAACTTCCACCTCTTCGACAAACATCGTCAGTGGGCGCACCCACCAGCTGTAATCCCCATAGAGGCATTGGTACATGACCAGAGCCTCTTCGGTTTCGCTGTGACGGGCGGTGTTAAACACCTGATAATCCTTGCCTTTGTAATGCCGGTAGATACCGGGTTTTACCACAGGCGTAGTAGAGTCAGTCTCTGACATGCGCAATCACTCAATGGAACAATGGCTGCGCAGATTATCAGTTCCGCGTGTTTATTTACAGCGCGGCGGCTAAACGTGTGCCCTGATCAATGGCTCGCTTGGCATCCAGCTCAGAGGCCACATCGGCTCCGCCGATCAAATGGTGGGGTTTATTCAAACCTTCACTCAACTCGCGCAGTGGCTCTTGGCCTGCACACAGAATGATGTTGTCAACGTCCAGCACCTGCGCCTCACCATTAATACTTACGTGGAACCCTTCATCGTCAATTTTGTGATATTCACAACCGGGCACCATGCGCACACCTTTATTCACTAAACCGGTGCGGTGTATCCAACCCGTGGTTTTGCCCAGGCCTTTACCAATTTTGCTGGCCTTGCGTTGCAAGAGATACACTTCGCGAGGAGATTCCGATACCTGCGCCTCAACCCCTTCGATACCACTGCGAGCAGTGAAGGTCATATCCACGCCCCACTCTTTCATGAAGGCTTCAATATTCTGGCTGGTGGCTGTGCCCGAGTGTGTTAAGAATTCTGACACATCAAAGCCGATACCACCGGCACCAATAACGGCCACTTTTTTACCGACGTCTGCCCCTTTTATCACATCCAGGTAGCTCAATACTTTTTTGCTATCCACGCCTTCGATGTCGGGCGTGCGAGGGCTAATGCCCGACGCAATCACAACATCGTCGAAGTCACTGTCATTAAGCTCAGCGGTATTCACACGCTGACCCAACTTCAGTTCAACCCCCGTCAACTCAATTTGTTTTGCGAAATAACGCAGGGTTTCATAAAACTCTTCCTTGCCCGGAATGCGTTTGGCAATGTTAAATTGACCACCAATCTCATCGGCGGAATCAAACAGTGTAACGTCGTGCCCACGCCCGGCAGCCGTTGTGGCAAAAGCCAGACCCGCAGGGCCAGCACCCACTACGGCAATTTTCTTTTTCTCGTCCGCAGGTTTAATCACCAACTCAGTTTCATGACAGGCTCTTGGGTTGACCAGACAACTTGTCATTTTGCCGACAAAGACATGATCCAGACAGGCCTGGTTGCAGGCGATGCAGGTATTGATCTCATCTGCACGCCCCTGCTCAGACTTCAATACAAATTCAGAGTCTGCCAGGAAAGGTCTGGCCAGAGAAACCATGTCAGCATCACCACGTGCAAGCACGT
>CAJWCA010000195.1 GCA_913020395.1 uncultured Cellvibrionales bacterium
CCCGCCAAAGGCAGCAATAAAACCTCTGCTGAGCAACCACAGGGCGCCATGGCTGCCCTGTTTGCCCAGGCCAACGCCAAAAAAGGTGGCAGACTCTAGTTGCTGCGATAGCGCGAACACGTTGTGCGGCAGTCAACCTAGCCAGCTTAATCACACAACTTATAATAGAGCCTACTGCACTGCGGTAGGCTTTTTTACTTTCTGAGTATTCATCATGGCGGTCTTTCAACTGAGTAACAAACAAGTTCAATTTTGGGCCTTGCAGCTATTCGGTTGGATTGGATATGCATTTTTTGTTGAGATGAAGGCAATCTTTTGGGAAGAGGACGCCATCCTCCAGCTAAGCTACGCGGCTCAAGCCGCCCTCTCAGGCTTAATCATCAGTCTGGGTTTGCGTTACTGTTTCCAGTATATATGGTCTGACCCCCCGATCAGAAGGGGCCTGCTGGCACTGATCGCCGTCGGCGTAGCCACGGGTTTGTGGTCCTATTTCAAAATGCAGACCTCTTATTATCAGTTCCAGTCCGATGAGCAACTGCCTTTCCTGGAGGAGTTTGTCGCCTGGTTTACCTACTCCTTTTTTATCTATTTAAGCTGGGCAGGGCTGTATTTTGGCATCAAATATTACCAGGCGCTTGTGGCCGAAAAAGAGAAAACACTGAAAGCGACCTCTCTGGCCCATGTTGCTCAGTTGAAGATGTTGCGCTATCAGCTCAACCCTCACTTCTTATTTAACACCTTGAATGCTATTTCTACCTTGATTCTGGAAAAGGAAACTCGCACCGCCAACGCAATGATCACCCAGCTGAGCAAGTTTTTGCGTTATTCCCTGGATAACGACCCGATGCAGAAAATTAGCCTCAGCCAGGAGGTAGCAGCGTTGAATTTGTATCTGGGCATTGAGCAAATACGGTTTGAAGAACGCCTGCAGGTAAACATCAATATTAGTGATCAGGCTCAAAATGCCCTGATACCCAGTCTATTACTGCAACCACTCATAGAGAATGCGATCAAGTATGCCATTGCCACTAAAGAGGAAGGTGGTGTCATTACACTCGAAGGGCGGGTATTTGGAGACGACCTGCTACTGGAACTCAGCGATAACGGCCCCGGGCTCAATGTTAAAGAAGAAGAATTGCCCAGTAGCGGAGTGGGTCTGAATAATACACGCTCTCGCATGCAGCAGGCCTACGGGGATAATCACAGCTTTCGCCTGACCGCCGCAATAGATGGTGGCCTCAAAATTTGCTTGCGTATGCCCTGTGAACTCGGTTAAAAATGTATTATGAATTCACATCTACGCGCCTTAATCGTTGACGACGAAAATCTCGCCCGCAGGGGTTTAAAACTGCGTCTGCAGGAATTTGATAATATTGAGATCGTAGGGGAATGCTGTACCGGCAAAGAAGCCCTGAGTGCTACCGCTGAACTCAGTCCTGATATATTGTTTCTCGACATTCAAATGCCCGGCATGGATGGGTTTGAAGTGATTCAACACCTACAGGGTGACTCCATGCCCATGGTGGTGTTTGTGACTGCCTATGATCAATACGCTATCGATGCCTTCAAAGTGCACGCCATCGACTATATTCTCAAACCCGCCGATGAAACCAGCTTGGCGGCTGCGCTGGACAGGGCCCGTGAACACAAGCGCCAACAGGACTCCTCCAGTGACAAAGCACGCTTGCTCTCCATGATCGGGGATCTCACTCACCAACACCCGGAACACGTGCAACGCTTGCTGGATGAGGGCAAGCCCCTCGGCAACCGTTACCCCGAAAAGATTTCGATTAAAGACGGCCAAAATATCACGCGCGTACTGAGCAAAGACATTGCCTGGGTCGATGCCGCCGGCGACTATATGTGTATCCATGAAGGTTCGCAAATTCACGTTATGCGCATCACAATGAAAGAGTTGGAACAGCAACTGGACCCCGAGGTCTTTCAACGCATTCACCGCTCAACCATTGTCAATTTAGACCGAGTTGAGAAAGTCAGCGCTCATATCAACGGCGAATATCAGCTAACACTGGATTCCGGTGATCGATTAAAAATGAGCCGAAGTTATAAAGAAAAGGTGAAACACTTCCTTTAATCTTGTCATTTTCGAGCACATGGCACAGTGGCTAGCCCGCTTTTTTAAAGGTAAACTGCGTCCACATTCACTCCCTGTTAAGGCTCTCAAGAGGTACTATGAGCACAGTTTTTGTTTTACAGAATCAACTTAAGCACTTTCTGAGCAAGCAGAAAACGTGGGTTAGTGGAAGAGATGCCAAGGTCATCTACCTCACTCCGCACAAAGACGAAGCGATCAATCAAATGTTTGAAGTCAGCTCTAAAGACTACACACAGAGGTTGAAGGTTCTCAGCTGTGAATTGAGTGAAAAACGACTGCCCGTGATCGACGAAGACGACTTGCCCGATCTGGAATATTTTAAGCGCCAGGAGCAGGCAAGCGGTGAACAAGACGCACAGTCATCAAGTGTGTCTCCTGAGTTGTCTGCTTGATCAACCCCATTAGCGAAGGACCTCTAAACGTGTCAGATTTAGTCCAAAGACTCACAACATTGAGCAAGAGCAACAATGCCGCACTCTTAACCGGCATTTTGCGGGGAATTGAAAAAGAATCATTACGCATCACCCCGGATGGCGAATTGAGCCAGGAAGAACACCCCAAGAGCCTGGGGTCTACACTGACTCACCCGCGAATCACCACGGACTACAGCGAGGCTCTACTTGAGTTTATTACCGAGCCTTTGGGCGACGTTAAAGCGCTTTTGCAGCAGTTAGACGATATTCACCGCTTTACCTATGCCAATATAGACAGTGAAACACTCTGGGTTAGCTCTATGCCCTGCATGTTGTCAGGCAATGAAAACATTCCCGTCGGGCTCTATGGATCTTCCAATATAGGCCGCATGAAAACTGTTTATCGCCTGGGGCTGGGTGAACGCTATGGCCGATTAATGCAAACCATCGCGGGCATTCACTATAATTTCTCTCTTCCGGACGCATTTTGGGAGCACTTGCATGCAGAGGAGCAGAGCGATTTGTCGCTGCAGGATTTTAAAACCCAGCGTTACTTCGATCTGATTAGAAACTTTCGCCGCTACTTCTGGATATTGATCTACCTGTTTGGCGCCGCACCGGCAGTTTGTCGCAGCTTTGTTCGAGATCAGGAGCACCAGCTTGAGCCCTATGGCGACGACAAACACAGCCTGCACCTTCCCTACGGTACATCACTGAGAATGGGCAATTTGGGGTATCAAAGCGCCGCTCAGGAAAAATTGATTGTGTGTTACAACAACCTGGGCACCTATATCCGCACACTTTGCAACGCCATTACCGATGAGCACCCCGACTACTCCTCTATTGGACTGAAAGCGGATGACGGGGGACACAAACAACTCAATACCAGCCTGCTGCAGATTGAAAACGAGTTCTACAGCACAATACGCCCAAAACGCACTAGTCAATCGGGAGAAACTGCCCTCAACGCTCTGGCGGATAGGGGTGTGGAATATATAGAAGTGCGCTGTGTCGACCTGAATCCCTATGAACCCCTGGGCATTAACGAAGAGCAGATTCGTTTTCTGGACAGCTTCTTAATGTATTGCCTCTATAAAGACAGCCCGGCAACAGACAAGCAGGAATTCCACAATGTTCTGGAAAACCAGACTCGCATTGTGGCCAGAGGACGAGACCCCGAGTTAAAACTGCTCTGTGGAGATGGAGAGCGGGATATGAGGCAGTGGGCGACTGAGATTCTGGGCGAAATGGGCGCGGCCGCCGAGCTGCTGGATCAGGCCTATGGCAGTAGTGAACACGCTGACAGTCTGGCGGCCCAGGCAGATAAGCTTGAGAACCCCGACACAACACCTTCGGCGAGGATTCTGGCGGATATGAAGGCTCAGAACGTGACGTTTTTTCGCCTGGCCATGAACTTGTCTCAAGCGCACAAAACACACTTTACCGAAACCGAACTCAGCCCGGAAAAAACCCGTGAATTTGAGGCCTTTGCCAAAGAATCCCACGCTCAACAGCAGCAAATAGAAGCCCAGGACGAAGGGGATTTTGAATCTTTTCTGGCGGCCTACTACAAACAGTATCAGGGCTGCAGCGGTAGCCCTTGCTAACTTGCCTCGAAGCGTTGTCCACCCATAGGATTGGGTGACAACGCTAGTCCAACTTGTTTACAAAGCGCCTTATTTTTGAATCACAAAGTTGTTGAAATAAAGATCAACTATGCCTTCCCGGGTATCTTCACCTTGCTCTTCCGCGATGATTAATTTGATCTCCTCGAGCGCAGCCTGACGCAATAATTCCTTGCCCTCTTGAGTATCAATATCCTCATCATTCTGGCGACTGAACAAAAGCACGATATTATTGCGAATCATGGGCATATGGTGGCGAACATAACTCGCTTCAATATTACTTGCCACCCGCACTGATAATTCCGCTTTGAGGTATTTTAGCCGACCTTTACCACCATAATTGACCACAAAAGGTGGTTTTAAAGGAATATAGATAGGCTTTGCCTTTACCGCAGAATCCTCTTCATCCTCGTCTTGCGCATACACCCACTGGCTGCATGCCATGATCAGCGTCAGCAGGAAAACTATCGATTTTATTGCCAATTTCACGTTCATATCTATTCTCAGTCCTGTGAAAACACCTTATCAAACTATTGTCACCCAGCAGACGCGGCGTGTGCAATCCCGAAGTCATGTTTCATTTCATTTTTTTCCCTAATCGATCTCGCGAATTCAAGTATGCACATCATCCCTCTGACGCAGGCATTTATAAGCCTAGTGGCATTCATCCTAAAACAAAGAGATGGCCGGGAATTGCCTTAAATCAAACTTTAGCGCTTGATGAGACGTGCCAATTCGCCTATCTTGGAGCACTGTTCATAAACAATTAACGCTATTTACAGCCGGTAACGAATTAACACTATGTTAGAGAATTGCAAATCTGCAAAAGAACGATGGGGCGGTGTCAGCGACATCATTGACCGTTGGTTACAAGAGCGCCAGGACATGCTCGTTACTTATTGCGCGCTCTCCGGTGCTCAGGATGAGACAAACGATGATAATCAGCGTGGTGTGAAGCTGCGGCACTTTTGTCAGATCATGGTGGATTATATTTCAGCGGGCCACTTTGAAATTTATGACCAACTTGTCAAAGAAGGCCGGGAATTCGAAGACGAAGATGCGCTGAAACAGGCGGGTAGCCTGTTCAATATTATCGACGATACCACCGAAATCATTCTGGACCTGAATGACAAATATCAGGAAACCGATGACCTATCAAGTCTGGAGCCCGACCTATCCCGCCTGGGAGAAGCTCTCGAGACTCGATTTGAAGCAGAGGACCGAATGATTGCGGTTTTGCACGTTGCCCACAAGGATCTCGTCACTTAAGCCTGGACTAAAGGCCTTACCCCCCATGCAAATTGGTTCAAGAACCACCTCGGTATTATCTGCATCACTGATCGTGGCAGCGCTGTTGACGAGCGGCTGCAGCAATGACGCCGAGCCCGTTTCAAGCATCGAGGTCGCAAGCAAAGGCGCCCAGGGAGCGGCCCTCTCCCCCACGGGTGAATGGGCTGCCATTGGCGCTATTCATCAGGGTGGCAGTTTGTGGCGCACCAACACCTCGGAACGCCTATTCAACTGGAACCATCGCCAGGACGAAAAAACAACTATAGTCGCTGCAGATTTCTCTCCCGACGGCACTTGGGCGATTACGGCTGACCCGCACACACTGGTACTGTGGAACGTTGCCACCGGTCAGCCCCTGCGGTTTTGGACGTCTCCAGGAGAAGTACTTTCAGTGGCATTGAGCAACAGTACCAGCAATGGCGTCTATGCCTTGTTGGGCCTCAGCGATCACTCGGCAGTCATTTTTAACGTCGACAAAGGGCGGATCTCCCGCACCTTTAGTCACCAGGGGCGTGTGCGAAGTGTCGATTTGAGTGACGACATGCGTTATGCCTTAACGGGATCAGAAGATTTCAGTGGCGTAGAGCTGGATCAGGAAACCGGCGAGGAAGTGACCCGTATAGACCATGGCAGTGCGATACTGTGGGACGTGAGAACAGGAAAAGAAGTCTCTCGAGTGACACACGCGGACGACGTCAAGATTGTCAGCTTAAGCCCAGATGGTAAAAGAGCCTTTTCGGCGGGAAACTATGACAAAGCCTTGGTCTGGAATACCGAAGACGGCAGCCTGATTGACGAACTACCAATCTGGTCAGAGCTGTTCAAACGGGGCCTGCGATTCACCAGTGCCCGCTTCAGTGAGTCAGGTAAGCAATTGCTAACTGGCAGGCCAGACCAACTGGTTCAGTTGTGGGATATCCAAACCGGTCAACCGAGCGGAGAGAATATTAAAGAAGCCAAACGCTGGCGCATGCCCAAGCGAAAAGCCTGGAAACCCACCAGCGCGTCGGTTATCGCTTTATCATTTAATGAAAACGACGGCGGTTATCGCGCCGTCGCATCCAACGGGTTTATTCACACACTCAAGTGATGTGATTACGCCCGTGATATTGCCTCAGTTTATTCAACCGAGGCTTGCAACAACTCAACCTCAAACACCAGTGTCGCGTTAGGACCAATGTTGGCACCTGCGCCCCCTGGGCCATAGGCCAGGTCAGAGGGGATATAAAGCTCCCACTTTGAACCTTCACCCATTAATTGCAGAGCCTCAGTCCAGCCAGCAATAACGCCGTTAACCGGAAAGCTGACTGGCTCGCCACGTTTGTAGGAACTGTCAAACTCGGTGCCGTCCAGTAAAGTACCGCGATAGTGCACAGATACTTTATCTTCAGCGCCCGGTTTAGCACCCTCACCTTCAGTGATCACTTTGTACTGCAAGCCGGTTTCTGTTGTTACAACACCTTCTTTAACACCGTTTTCTGCCAGGAAATCAGCACCTTCTTTGGCATTGGCATCGGCCACAAGGGAAACAGACTCAGCACGTTTAGCCTGCAACATCTCCTGAAATGATGTCATGGTTTGCTGTACTTCTTCTTCGCTCAGTCGCGGCTCATGGCCCGAGGCAGCATCTTTCAACGCCAGAGTCAGGGCGTCAATATCCACTTCAACTTCATCGTTTTTCAGGTTTTGGCCCATATTAAGACCAATTATGTAACTCACCTTTTGGTTCAAGGTGCTCAATTCGTCCGCGCCAGTTGCTGCGGGAGCCGCATCTGCAGATTCCGTAGACTCTTTTTTCTCACCACAGCCCACAAGGACAATGGATGATATGGCGAAGGCCATCATCAAATTGCGTTTCATTCCAACATTCCTAAGGTTTGATTATTAATGTAAGCCGGATGCGGCCCGATGTGCCCCTCTGTACACCTAACCCGGCGGCAGTAATGGTACCCCATGTTAGGTGGGTTTAGCAGGGTTTTGTTCCCCACTCAGTTCAAGCCACTGCTGAATCATTGGGGCGATGTTTGTTTTGTCTCCTATCGTCGCTCTCAAATACAGGTCAATGTTGGCTCCGTGAGGAATCTGAGTCTCGTGAATTGACTCGGGAGCAGACAAGAACTCAACCGCCACACCATAGAGCCAGGATTGCAGGCACTGTTCGGCTTTCAATTCCGTTTTAAGCAGGCTCTCGCGCATAGAGCTGAGGGATTTGGGAATACCCACTGGCCCCAAGTCCCGCTTTTTAAGGTCCCTGCGAAGATTGCGGATTGTGACGATCACCTTTTCGCCCCAAGGATCGGCTCCGGCTATCACCTCATCCAGCAGGGCATCAGTGACTTGAACACCTTCATGTTCCAGCCAGGCACTCCACAGCAATATATTAACATTGATGCCATACTGTTCCTGCCAAAGCAGACACAGATCGGCAACGCCGGGCAGGGCATAAACCCGCAACGAATACTGCCAAAACTCGTTATCGGCAGGGAATTCGTAGCCCGGCCTTATCTCTCCCTCATTTGGCATGGATCACACCTCGATTTGCATACTTCTGCCCAACAGATGCGCTAGAATGCGCGCCATGATTAGTTTACAACACGCAAGCCTACAGCGCGGCACCAAAATACTGCTCGACAGCAGCTCTCTGATGATCCACCCCGGTCAACGAGTGGGCTTAATCGGTGCCAATGGCAGCGGCAAGTCCAGCTTGTTTCAATTGTTGTTGGGCAGATTGACGGTCGACAGCGGAGAGTGCCAAATACCTGTCCAGTGGCGGATCGCCCATATGGCTCAGGAAGTCCACACCGTCGAGCGCAGTGCTCTCGATTATGTTCTCGATGGCGATACCGCTTTGAGAGCATTGGAGGAGTCGATAGAGGAGGCCAACCGCCGAGAGGATGGAGAGGCGCTGGCACAGCACTATGACGATATGGATGCCCTTGACGGGTATACCGCGCGAGCTCGTGCAGAACAGCTATTGAGCGGCCTTGGGTTTAGCAGCAGTGACAGCGACCGGCCTGTCAGCGATTTTTCCGGCGGCTGGCGCATTCGCCTGAATTTGGCTCAGGCACTAATGTGCCCATCGGATTTACTGCTACTGGACGAACCGACCAACCACCTCGATTTGGACACAACCCTCTGGCTCGAGCAATGGTTACAACGCTATCAGGGCACTC
>CAJWCA010000196.1 GCA_913020395.1 uncultured Cellvibrionales bacterium
ACTCCATGTGAGTTGCAAAATGGAACTCATATGTTACCCTGCGGGCATTGCTCACTTTCTAAGGGAATTCAGTCATGACTCAAAAAAATCAGTCTGTACTCGTTGTGGGGGCCGGTGACGCTATCGGCAGTGCAATCGTTCGAAAATTTGCACGGGAGGGTTACACGGTTGTGGGAGTCCGTCGCAACGGTGAAAAACTGACCCCGCTGGTAGAAGAGATGGCCAAAGAAGGTCATACCGTACACGGTTGGTCCTGTGACGCGCGGAAAGAAGAAGCCATTGAAGAGTTGTTCCAGCGAATTGAAACCGAGATTGCCCCACTCGAAGCGGTTATTTTCAACGTAGGTGCCAACGTACGGATGCCCATACTGGAAACCAGTAGTCGTAAATTTTATAAAATATGGGAGATGGCCTGTTTCAGTGGTTTTCTCACGGGGCGCGAAGCCGCCAAATACATGCAGCCACGGGGCCGCGGCACTATCCTGTTTACCGGTGCCACCGCCAGCACCAAAGGATCTGCCAACTTTGCCGCCTTTGCTATGGCAAAACACGGTCTGCGAGCCCTGGCTCAGAGCATGGCGCGGGAACTGGGCCCACAAAACATCCACGTTGCGCACTTAATTGTTGATGCCGCCGTGGACACACCCTGGATTCGGGAAAATATACTGCCGGGCCTGAATTCTCGGAAACCCGACGACATTGTCGAGCCCGATTCAATCGCCGAAAGTTATCTCTACCTACACAATCAAAAAAGGGACGCCTGGACCTTCGAACTGGATCTTCGCCCCTATTGTGAAAAGTGGTGAAATCAACTTTTATCATTTACAACACTACCCAGGAGACACCATGGACAAAGCCATTGAGTTTTATTTTGATTTCGGTAGCCCTACCACCTACCTGGCCTATCAGCGGCTGAAGCAATTACATGAAAAGTTCGGCGTGCAGATTGAGCTCAAACCCGTTTTACTCGGTGGACTTTTCAAGGGCGCAAACAACAACTCGCCTGCCTTTGTCCCTTTAAAAGCACAGTGGATGGACATCGATATGAAACGTTATGCCAAACGGTATAACGTTGAGCTCAAGCAAAACCCGTTTTTTCCCATCAATACCCTTTACCTGATGCGAGGCGCGCTGGTCGCTCAAGAGATGGGCTGTCTGGATCACTATGTCGACACAGTGTTTAACGCAATGTGGCGAGAACCCCAGAATTTGGGAGATTTAGCCACACTCATTCAGACACTGACCGCGGCCGACCTGGATGCCGAAAAAATATTGGCCGGGGCGCAGCAAGATCACATCAAACAAGATCTTAAACAGCGCACAAACGATGCCTTAGAACGAGGCCTGTTTGGATGCCCAACATTGTTTTATGGCGATGAATTTTTCTTTGGTCAGGATCGAATATTTTTCATTGAAGAAATGATTGAGTCAGAGAATGCCAATAGAAGTTAAACCCATATAAACGCCAGAGGGTCTTTCGCGAAGAACCTCTGGCACCAGAGCCTGCGATCATGCAGCCAGAGGATTAAACAACTCATTGAGCACCGGCCAACGATCCACAATCTCACCCTGATCATAGACCGCAATCTCACCAAATTGTAAAAATACGGACTCACTTTGTGTGGGCCGTAAAAAAACCCAGTCGTCGGCTTGCAATGCAATCTCACCGGAGCCGTTATACATTTCTTGATTCGAGGAACGACCAAATAGCGGGTTCAAACTTAAACCTTGAGGTGAGGTCGGTTTCGCTTTCCAATACCCCCCATAAGTAAAAAAGGTTTTTTCCCGATTGGGATTCCACATTGTCATCACCATGCCAACACCTGCGGGCCCCGGCAACTCCAAATGATCCAGTGCTTTGATTACGGGGGTGGCAATAAACGATGCGGGGCGGTGATCAACCAATTCCGGCGTATCGAAATCCGTTGGTTTTACCAGACATGAACCTGCCGACAACTCATTGATGGGCACCTCAGCATCGTTATACAAACGATAAGTAGGGCTGCCTGCGCCATTGAGGGTCAGCCCACTGAGATCGCGGCCCGTGACGTCTCTCGCTACATTTAACATCTCGTTATAAATCTGCATGGCCTTGTCCCGATGTGCCCTTTTGTCTCCTGGCAGTTTTGCCACATGGGGTTCATACCCCATAAAACCCGACAAACTTAACGCGGGATCAGACTCGATGACCGCCAGCATGTCCGTCAGCTGATCTGCTTGACTGACACCACCCCGATGCAGCCCCACATCCAACTCGATGTTGATCTGCAGACTAATACCCAGTCGTCGAGCAAGGTCCTGATATTGACGAACACGGGCGGGGGAATCCAGCAACCACTGTAACTGCGTGGTGTGATCAAAGGTATTGTCAGCGTTTAGTGCCCGATAGAAATTCTCCGCCGCGGCCACCGGCATGGGTTTTCCCATCAACACGTCAGACTGCGGCAGTTGCCTGGCAACCTGGCTCAGAAATGGCTGATGGAATAACATCAAGCGCTGCGTACCCGCCCCTTTCATTACAGTTTCCAGCAGGGGGATCGAAGGCAGCGATTTGGCAACGATGCGATAGTCATACTGCGCACCGATATGCCTTTTCAGCTGAGCGATGTTTTTTTCCAGAATCGCCTTATCCAACACCAGCGTCGGTTTGGCAAATCGAGCGCGGTCCAGTGCGCCACCCAATTGCTGAAAATAGGGCTGATGGTTCTGCCCCACTCTTTTCGGTCTGACATACGCCGCTGCCCCAAGCGCCCCAAGCGCCCCAAGTGCGAGACCTCCCAGCAATACTTTACGGCGCGATGTGCCTGATGACTTTGCCATGAAGTTTCCTTTTACACTTTGCTAAATAACGTTTTTAAATAGGGGTTCAAGAACTTTCCGCCCGGATCGAGTGTTTCTCGTACGGCACTAAAATCATGCCAGCGTTCGTAGTTCGCCGCCAGCTCCGATCGGTTCATGGTGTTGATCTTCCCCCAGTGAGGTCTTCCGTGATACTTCTTAAAAATGGCTTCAACGGCCTTGAACATGGGTTTGTAATCTTCACTAAAATAGCGATGCACAGCAATGGAACAACATTCACGGCCATAAAACGGACTCAACCAAATATCGTCACTTTTTACATAGCGAAACTCGAAGGGAAAAAACACCTCGGGGAAATTTTTCTCTACCATGGCTCGCACTTCGCGAAACGCCTTAATACCGTGCTCTCTTGGCACGTGGTATTCCATTTCATTAAACCGAACATTGCGTTCACTGGCATAGTTTTCCCAGGAATTGGCGATTACCACTTCTTTTTCAATTCCCTTTGCCACGCTGCTTAGCGCCAGCTCTCTGATCTTGGGCGACCAACTCAACCAGTCACGCACCTGCTTGAGTGTCTCAGATCCGTCATTGGGGTCTATTTTTCCAGTTGTGGATGCGGGCTCATTGGTAAAATTATGAACGTCTGTAAAACCCATTCCCGAGAAAGGGACATAAATGAATTCATAGTTGCGGTTGTTGTCTGCCATGCTCTCCGCGTTTTCAAGAATTTCTTCTATCGGGTGCCAGGTGGTTTCCCGCTTCAAACTGTATCGCGGCATATTCTGTAAGCGCACCTCGGTCAACACCCCCAAAGCACCAAGGTTGACACGCGCTGCGTCAAAGATATCGCTATTGTTCTGTCGATCACAGTCGATCACGTCACCTTTGGCGGTGACTAATTGTATGCCCTCAACAAAATCAGGCAGGCAACCCAGCGTTGCACCCGTACCATGGGTCGCTGTGCCCAATGCCCCTGCCAGGCTTTGCTCGTCAATGTCGGGCATGTTGATCATCGATTGGCCGCGTTCTCCAAGTGGCCCGCCAATGTCGGCCAGTTTTGTGCCTGCTCTAATCACCGCCTGCTTGCTGGCATCATCGTGGGAGACAACGCCACTTATCCTGCTCAGTGACACTATCGTATCGTCAGTCGGTACCAACGGCATAAACGAATGACCGGCACCCACCGGACGCACACAACCGGTGGCAGAGCTAATCAGCTCTTGCAGTTCAGCCACACTTCCAGGCGCTTTGCGCATCTGGGGAAAACACTCTTGCGAACCCGACCAATTGCGCCAGGCTATCGCACGCCGCCCTGCTTTTTTGGCTGCGGCGGCGCCCAGTGGTGCAGTGGTTTTGGCCAGTGAAAGCCCCGGTGCCAGCGCAGTGCCGGCGGCCGTTGTGATCATAAGACTAAGTAAATTTCGGCGATTCATGGTGGGTGTCACTCCTGTACTTCTTTATTCTGTGGATAAAAATATAAATCTAATAAAACGTTCGACCAGAAAAGCCAAACGTCATCAAAGGGGGCATACAACGTCTATTGGCCCATAAATTCAATAAGAGCCTGAAATTGATCGGGCTCACACTCCATGCAAAGCCCCAGGGGAGGCATTCCGCCGTAACCCTCTATCACATGATCAACCAGTGTATCCATGCCTTGAGCCATGCGTGGGGCCCATGACTCGCGGTCGCCGGTTAATGGCGCACTGGTGTCGGCAACCGCATGACATGAAACACAGCTGCGCTCATAGACCTCAGCCAATTTGGCGTCTGCGGGCGTTAACGCTTGTGCCTTTTGCAAGATCGCCTCGGAATCTCTTTCAGCCTTCTCACTGCCGCATCCTGCAACAAAGACAGAGAGACACAGAACAACAAACAAAATACACACGCGCTTAACACTCACAATCACCAAACCCCTTTCAACATAAAACAAACAGCCTCTCGTCTATGACAAGATTAAAACTGATAACTCACATCCAGACCGTAGAACCTTGGGTTAGCACGAATGCCCGAAGGAGAACCAATCGTCGTAGAGCCTTCGCTCAAACCGTACAAATATTCTTCGTCGGTCAAATTCTGCCCCCAAAGTGATGCTTGCCAATGACCACTGGAATCGCGGTAAGTAATACGAGCATTGATATTGTCATAGGCCCCTTCCAACTGATCAATATTCTGGTCGGCCAGCGCCTGAGCAACAGGGTCTGCCGAATATAAACGCGGGAATTCCCTGTCGCCTACATAGCTGTAGTCAACCCGGAACGCCAACTCTCCAGCCGCACCCAAAGTAACAACATATTCGGCCCCAAGATTGTAGGTCTGTTCCGCTACGTTTGTGAGTGCCTTGCCAGTTCTGTCATCCGCTTCGGTTTCAGCCCCCAGAAGCTGAAAATCGGTGACTTCGGTATCGAGGTAATTATAATTAGCGCTCAGGGTCAGATGCTCAGTTGCCGCCCAAATGAGATCCAATTCCAAACCCTGACCTTCAGCGTCCTGATTGCGAATAATCAACTGGGTAATGCCAGTATTGGCATCGGGAATCTCCGCATAATCCTGCAAGTCTTCATAAACATAAGAGTACAGAGACGCATTAAAACGCAGGTGAGAATCCAGCCAACTGCTCTTCAGGCCAAGTTCCAGATTACTGACCTGTTCTTCATCAAAGGGCAGCGCCACCTGAGTGGAATTAAATCCGCCGGCTTTGTAACCGGTGGCATAACTTAAATACACCATGGCGTCTTCTGCAAACGCATAGTCCAGCACCACTCGGCTGCTGAGATTGCTCCAGCTATCATCCATTTCCAAGGCATCAGTTGCCACCGGAAAGAGAATGCCAAAGCCATAAACATTGTAAAGTGAGGTCAGTTCGTAGTCTTTCTGATCCCGGGTATATCGCAACCCAGCCGTTACGCTGAGCTCATCACTTAAGGAGTAAGTCATGTCAGCATATATTGCCGCGCTAGTGCTAATCAAATCACCACTCGCCTGCTCTGGAAACAATTGCCCCGATGGCAGGAAGGGCCCGATAAAGGCATTAATAATATCCGTGGACAAAACGGTGCGTGTATCTTGCTGGCCGTGCTCCCGGGAATACATCATGCCCAGACTCCAGCGCATCTCGTCTTCCGACTGAGAGGTCAGGCGAAGCTCCTGACTGAAAAATGTGTTTTGCTCAACGTTTTCAGTTGAGAAAAAAAGTGGCACAAGCCCGCCTGTTGCGGTGAACAAATCGGTGCCATCTTCATCTCGCAAGTTATTACTTTCAAAGCGCTTGATCGCGGTAATAGACGTCAGCAGCACCTTGTCCAGGTCTGTCTCAACTGTCACCGATGCCCCCCACAAGTCCAGTGTTTCATGAGGGGTTACATCCAACTGGGTGTCGCCATAGGCATCACCGAACAACAAGCTACTGTCTACAGCAGCATTTTGATCCAGATTTGAATAATCTAGCTGAGCCAGGACTTGTGTATCTTCCGTAGCCTTCCACAGCAGGCTTGCGCGGGCTCCACCGTTATTTTCATCACTCAATTTTTGTCCGTTGAAACGGTTTTCCCGGTAGCCATCCCGACTGTTGTCCATCACATTAATTCGCAGTGCCAAGTCGTCAGAGATCGGCACATTCACCATGGCTTCAAACTTCTGTTTGTTATAGTTGCCCACATTCATGCCCAGGGTTGACTCAAATTCATCGCTGGGTTTTTTTGATATCAAATGAATGGCCCCAGCTGCGGCATTTTTACCAAACAAGGTCCCTTGAGGGCCTTTCAATACTTCAACTCGCTCGATATCCTGAAATGCCGTAAGCGATGCTCCGGAACGACCGGAGTAAACACCATCCACATAGACTGCAACGGCCGGGTCCGCACCAATACCAAAGTCGGTCGTCGCAATGCCGCGAATACTAAAACGGGGCTGAGTGGCCTGAGTGACCCTCGTTTCCAATCCCGGGGTATAGATACCAAGATCGTTAACATCCTGTGCGCCCACGTTCTGAATAAAATTGCCAGACATTGCACTGATGGCAATAGGCACGTCTTGCACACTCTCCGCCCGCTTCTGCGCGGTTACAACAATCTCCTCCAGGACATAGGAGTCCTGCGCCAGGACCGGAAAACTACAGGCCCCCATGATCGCCAGAGCCAGCGCCCGACGAGGCCCCCAGGCGACGGGAGCGCCATTTCTAATATCAGATGTGTCAATATTCAAAAGCTGTGTCATGAAAAACATTTGCACGTCCTCGCTCAAATTATTATCGTTTTTGTTGGCAGGCTACCTGTGTATACTCCGTAACAGGAAAACTAGTCTTCACCGTTATGACATAGTAAAAATATTGGTCTCGAACGAAAACCACATAAAAGGCCACTGCACTACAAACACGGCCACAAAGAGAGTAGCTTCACTATCGCCTCAACAACCGAGACATTACGGGCCCCACTGCCCAGATTTGAACGGCACGAACGGATTATTCCCATTTATTTGTTCCAGCTGCTAAAGACCGTATTGCAAGACAGAAACATCGATGTACGACAACTCACAGACAACACAGGCATTACCAGTGAAGAGCTGGACGAGCTAGACACACTGGTCTCATTTGACCAAAGCCTGAACATCATGAAAAACGCACTGCGGCTAAGCGGCAACCCAGCACTGGGATTGGAGATTGGGCAACGGGAAAACCTGAGTGACCTGGGCATGCTCGGTTACGCCATTGCCAGCTGCAAAAATGGATGGGATGCATTGCGCATCTCCGAGAGTTACTATCAGACCACCACCAACCTCACAATCGTAGAGATGGACGTCTCCGAAGGTATCTGGACACGCCAATCAACCCCGATTCATCCCGTTGAGCCCGACCTAATCAGAATGATCGTAGAGGAAGATCTCAGTGGCACCGTCAAATTGTCGCGGGAGTTTTCCGATGCCAAAGTAGAACTACTCGAAGCCCACTTTGCCTACCCGGAACCCACCTACGTAGAAAAATATCAACAATTCTTCGACTGTCCCCTCGTATTTAACGCACCGGTTAGCCAAATCGTCTTTCCAGAAACCTACCTGCAAATCACCAACAAAGGCCACAACAGAATCACCGGCGACCTCGCACTCAAACTCTGCGACGAAATGCTCGACCGCCAGGACACCCAGCGCAGCCTGATCAGCAAAGTACACATGGTCCTACTAAAACAGCCCGACAACTTCCCAAGCGTACAAGTTGTTGCCGAAGAGCTGGGAATGAGCGAACGAAACCTACGACGTTCACTAAAAGACCTCCACACCTCCTACCAGGACATTTTCAACAACGTACGCAAAGAAATTGCCATTCGCTACCTGCAAACGTCCGACCTGGCCATGGAAGACATTGCCCAGCTAGTCGGATTCAGTGATAGCTCAAGCTTCTACCGATCCTTCAAAAAATGGACCAACAAAGCACCCACCGCATATCGGTCGTAAAGAGTCGCGTGACGGAATAAGTTAACAAGGACCTGCTGTCGGCCAATACCGATCGCCGTAGAATATCAAAAAGTCCGTAGAACTAATAAACTTTAAAGAGATTGAAAGAGTAACTGCTCTATGATTTAAGGTCTGGAGGCGGCATTGCTGTCAGGGACCGTATGCCGCACGGAGCGGCATTCGAGCGGTCATGGATGACGAAAAGCGGGTCCCTGACAGCAATGCCGCCTCCAGGCCGCCACCCCATCCAACGCACTCCATACCCACCCCCCATCAAGCCACACAACTAACAACCGACTCCTCATCCGCAAAATGCTCCGGATCAACCCCCT